>DATLLB010000233.1:0-16616 GCA_035538075.1 Enhygromyxa sp. | reverse complement strand
GACGGGGATGTCCCAGCGCTTCTCGGCGTTGTAGTCCTTCTGGGCCTCGAGGGTGATGACGATGCCGCGGCGCTCGTCGATGGGGTCACGATGGACGAGGACCAGATCGGGATAGCCGGGGCGGACGGTCATGGGCTCGGGTCCGTCGCGCTCGATCTCGGCGCGACGGTCGATGGGGAAGCCGTCGATCGGTCTGTCGATGCCGAGCAGATCGAAGGCGAGCCACGGGTCGTCCTGGAAGATGAGGAGGATGCCTTGGTGGAGTGTTCCGGGCACGCCCTGCTTGTCGGCCCCGCGCGGAGGGCTTTGCAGGGAATATCGAAAAATCTTTCTGCGGCGGCTCAGCGCCCTCTCCGCGCCTTTCGGGCCCCATGCGCTCGGCAGTTGTCTTGCCCGCGGCGATTGCCGAAGATCCAAAGGTGCGTCGCATCGCTCCCCTGCTGGTGCTGCTCTCGCTCGCAGCGTGCCCGAAGTCGGGGACCAGCTCGAGCCCGGCCGACCCTTGCGCCGACTTCGAGGTCGAGGTCGAGAAGTACTGGTCCGCGTCGGTCCGCGCCGAGGTCATGCACAAGGGCGGCGAGCTCGAGATCGAGCAGCGTGCGGGCGTCGCCAACAAGATGGACCGAATCTCCGAGGACTGGGTGATGATGCGGACCTCGGTCTGCAAGGATCACTTCGTCCGCCAGCTGATCACCAAGGAGCAGTACGCCGCGCGCGTGCAGTGCTTCGACGATCGGCTGGAACGCCAACGAACCCTGGCCACCGCGCTGGCCGGCGACGCGGTCGACCTGGCCGCAATCTCGAGTGCGCTCGACCAGCTGATCGCCGCGCCGAAGAGCTGCGAGTCGCCCGCGCAATAGGAGCCTCGTGCATACGCGAAGGACCACCACCCTGCTGTTCTCCGTTCCGCTCGCGCTCGGCCTGCTCGGCTGCGACAGCGAGACCAACACGCCCGATCAGAGCACGGACGTGTGCGGCGACTTCGATCTCGATGTCCAGCGCATCTGGAGCTCGAGCAAGCGTCGCGAGGTCCGCGACGGTCTGCGCTCGTTCGCCGGCGAGACCCAGGTCGTCAACGTCGATCGCATCGTGACCAAGCTGGACGCGATCACCAGCGACTGGGTGATGATGAACGAGCGCGCCTGCAAGGACACGCTGGTGCGCAGGACCATGCCCGAGGAGATCTACGTGCGGGTCTCGCTGTGCCTCAACGCGGCGCTGGTCCAGCAGCGCACGCTGGTCACCCAGCTCGGCGCCGTCGATCGCACCAGCTACGAGCACATCGATCGGGCGATGCTCGACATCGTGGAGAGCATCGCGACCTGCCAGAACCAGGCGGTGCTCGCCTACTACCGCACGCCCGAGGAGACCGCCGATGCGGCCGCGGCCGAGGACGCCGACACCAAGACGGCCGAGGCCCGGGTGTTGCTCGCGCTCGGCAAGAGCGACGCGGCGAGCGGGCTGCTGTCCGACGCCGAGACGGCCGCCAAGAAGTCTGGCGACGAGCGCCGCGAGCTCGACGCTGCGATCGCGGCCTGCAACCACGCGGTGCTGGAGGGCGAGTGGGAGCGGGCGCTGACCTACGGCAACCCGGCGCTGACCCAGGCGCAGAAGCTCGGCTATGCGATCGGTGAAGCCGACGCGCTGACGTGTCTGGGCACGGCCGAGCTGCGCCGCGGCAAGCATGACGAAGCCCGTCAGCGGCTCGAGGCCGCGCTCAAGCAGCGCGAGGCGTTCTTCGGCAAGGACCACCCACGGGTCGCCGACGCGGCCAATCGGCTCGGCAACCTCGAGGCTGCGGTCGCCAACTATCAGGCCGCTTACGAGCTCTACAAGCGCGCGCTCGACATCTGGACCAAGTCGTTCGGGCCCAGCGACCCGGTCACCTCGCGCGCCTACCATAACCTCGGCTTCGTCCACATCGGGCTCGACGACATCAACGGCGCGGTCGGCTGGTACACGCAGGCGATCAAGGCCGAGACCGACTCGCTCGGCGCCGATCATCCCGCGACCGCGCTGTCCGAGGCCAACTTCGCCAGCGTGCTGCTGCTGCAAGAAAAGATCGATGACGCCTACGCGCTCTTGACCCACGCGATGGAGGTGCAAGAGCGGATCCTCGGCCCCGGCCACCCCGAGGTCGCGGTCAGCTATCACGGCATCGGTCAGGTCTGGGCCGCCCGCAAGGGCTACGACGCCGCGCTCGAGTGGTACACGAAGGCTTTGACCCTGCGAAAGCTGGCGTTCGGCGAGCAGCACCTCGAGACCGCCGAGACCCAGGACGCGATGGCGACCGCGTACTTCAAGCTCAAGAAGTACGAAGAGGCCACGCAGCTGGCCGAGCAGGCGCTCGCCACCCGCGAGGCCCTGCTCGGGCCCGACAACATCCTCACTGCGACGAGCTACTTCAACCTCGGGCTGATCTACGAGAAGCGCAAGAAGTACAAGGAAGCGCTGGGCTTCTACGAGAAGTCGCTGGTCGTCGAGGATCGCGTCCGCGGGCCCGGGCATCCGCTGACCAAGCAGACCCGCGCAGCCGTCAATCGGCTCGGCGATCTGGTCCGGTGAGCGGAGCATGACCATCGAGCGCAAGGGGCTGCGCAGGATCACCGTCGACGGGCGAAGCCCGACGGCTGGGCTGGGAGCCGGGGACCGGCAGTGGTGTGTTCGCCCGGCTGGTGGCCTTCGGGAACGACGACTGAAATTTTTTTGCGAAAGCATGCAAAACGCCGTCGCGCTGGGCCGACAAGCCAGGCATGGCGGGTACGCTCCACCAGGGACTCCTCTCGCTCTTTCTCGAAGATCCGTGGCTGGCCTTCGACGTCTTGGGTCGCAAACGTCCGGTCCGAGGCAGGCCGATCGACCGGCGGGCCGAGATCGAGCGCGACGGCAAGCGTGGCTTCACGATCCGCGAGGGGTTCCCGGATCTAGTACTCGTCCACCGCAGCGCGAGCAACAAGCGGCGCGGGATCGTGATCACGGTCGAGGCGCAGAAGGCCCTCGATCAGACCAAGCGCTGGTCGATCCCGGTGTACCAGAGCCACCTCGCGGACGATCATCGGCTGTCATGCTGGGCGGTCGTGGTCTCGCTCGATCCGCGGATGTCCCGGGCGCTCCGGGCGTGGCGCCACGGTGATCCACCGGTCGTCGACGTGCTGCTGCTCGACGTCGAGTCGGTAGCGAAATCGTGGTTGGACGCCGGGGCGCGCAATCCGATGGCAGTCGTGCTGGCTGGAGCCTTGCACGGATACGCGGGCGATCTCGACGCCGCGCGTCGAGCCTTTCACTTCACCCAAACGCTACCCGCAAAACAGCGCCGACGGCATGGTATGACCATCCTCTCTGCGCTATCGGAAGAACAACGCGAACTGCTGATCGGAGAGCTACCCGTGCAAGATCAACACGACTGGATGGATGTCGAGCGCCGCAGCGGCACCTACCACTTCGGCGTCAAAGAAGGACGCGAGCAAGGACGCGAGGACACGCTGCGTGAGGTCCTCCTCGACCTGCTCGCCGAGCGCGGACTGAAGGTCTCGGCCAAGGCAAAAGCGAAGATCCGCAAATGCAAGGACCTCCCGACCCTGAAGCGCTGGGTTCGGGAGGCCGTGCACGCGACGAGCGTCGCCGAGCTGCTCGCAGACTGATCAGACCTCGACGAGCTCGCGCTCGACCGCAGCCTCGCTGTCGTCCTGCTCCTGCTTGGCCGTGAACGTGAAGGTCAGCTCGTCCTTGTCCTTGTCGAGGTCGACCTGCACGCCGCCGCCGTCTTCCAGGCGCCCGAACAGCAGCTCGTCGACCAAGGCGCCCTTGATGTTCTCATCGATCACGCGCCCCATCGGCCGCGCGCCGAACTTCTTGTCGTAGCCCTTGCGCGCGACCCATGCGCGGGCGGCGGGCGTCCAGGTCAAGCGCACGCCACGATCGGCGAGCTGGATCTCGAGCTCGCGCAGCAGCTTGTCGGCGACCTTGGCGATGATCGGCTCGGGCAGCTGCCCGAAGGTGACGACCTTGTCGAGCCGGTTGCGGAACTCGGGGCTGAAGGTCCGCTCGATCGCCTTGTTGGCGGCCGAGTCGACGACGCCCTCGTCGCTGCCGAAGCCGACGCTGCGCTGGGTCATCTCGAACGCGCCAGCGTTGCTGGTCATGATCAGGATGACATTGCGAAAGTCGGTCTTCTTGCCGGTGGTGTCGGTCAGCGTGGCGCTGTCCATCACCTGCAGGAGCACCGCGAAGATGTCCGGGTGGGCCTTCTCGATCTCGTCGAGCAGCACGACCGAGTGCGGGTTCTTGCTGACCGAGTCGGTCAGCTGCCCGCCCTGATCGAAGCCGACATAGCCAGGCGGGGCGCCGATCAACCGGCTGACGCTGTGCTTCTCCATGTACTCGGACATGTCGAAGCGCAAGAACGGCATGCCGAGCAGCCGCGCGAGCTGGCGCGCGAGCTCGGTCTTGCCGACGCCGGTCGGGCCTGCGAACAAGAAGGCGCCGATCGGCTTGTCGGCGCGCGCGAGCCCGGCCCGCGCACGCTTGATCGCCTTGGTCGCAGCGGCCACCGCTTCGTCCTGCCCGAAGATCACCTGGCCGAGACCCTCCTCGAGGTTCTTGAGCACCTCGCGGTCGTCGGACGAGACCGACTTGGGCGGGATCCGGGCCATGCGGGCGATGACCTCTTCGACCTGCGGGACGTCGACGATGATCGGGGCCCCGGGCTCGCGCTTCGGCTCGCCGCTCGGCCGACCACGCCGCTCGCCCGTGTGGATCACCGGACCAGGCGTGCGCCGCTCGAGCGCGGTGGTCTCCCCGACCGCGAGCCTCAATTCAGCCCGGTCCGCCGGGCGTGAAGAAAGCTGCTCGGCCTCGGAGCCGTCGCCGAGCGCAGGCGGATGACGAGTCACGACCGTGTCGGCTTCGTCGTCGAGCTCGAGATCGATCTCGACCTCTTCCTCCTCGTCACGCTCGCCGTCGGTGCGCGGGCCGTGGTCGATCTCGCCGAGCCGTGCGGCCGCGCCGGTCTCGTCCATCACGTCGATCGCCGAGTCCGGCAGCCTGCGATCGCGCAGGTGCTTGTGAGCGAGCCGCACGGCCTGCTCGATCGCGTCGGGCGTGTACACGACCTTGTGGTGCGCCTCGTAGGCGGGCTTCAAGCCCTGCAGGATCAGGATGCTCTCGTCCTCGGTCGGCTCGACGATCTCGATCTTCTGGAACCGCCGCGCGAGCGCGGGATCGCGATCGAAGTTCTTGTACTCTTTGTACGTAGTCGCGCCGATGCAGCGCACGCGCCCGGCGTTGAGGGCCGGCTTGAGCATGTTGCTCGCGTCCATCGAGCCGCCCGAGGTCGCGCCAGCGCCGATCACCGTGTGGATCTCGTCGATGAAGAGGATCGCACCTTCCTCCTCTTCGATTGCCGCGATCACGGCCTTGAGCCGCTCCTCGAACTGGCCGCGAAATTTCGTGCCGGCCAGCAGCGCGCCCATGTCGAGCGCGTAGATGCGGATGCCGGCGATCGCCTCGGGCACGCGCTTCTCGTGCACGCGCAGGGCCAAGCCCTCGACCACCGCGGTCTTGCCCACGCCGGGCTCGCCGACCAGCACCGGGTTGTTCTTGCGGCGGCGGCAGAGCACCTGGATCAGCCGCGTGACCTCTTGATCGCGGCCGACCAAGGTGTCGATGTCGCCACGCTCGGCCCGAGCCGAGAGATCGACCGCGTAGGCCGACAGCGGATCGTCGGCCACTGCGTCGTCGTCCTCCTCGCCGCGCGGCAGCCCGGTCGGGCGCGCACGCGGGGCCGCCCGCTTGCCGCCCTTGCCGATGCCGTGCGAGATGTAGAGCGTCACGTCGCGCCGCCGCACCTGCTGCTGCTCGAGCAGGTACACGGCCATCGACTCGGGCTCGGCGTAGAGGGCGACCAACAAGTTGGCGCCGGTGACCTCCGCCTTGCCTGCCCCCTGCACGTGCAGCACGGCCCGCTGCAGCACCCGCCCGACGCCGACGGTCTGCTGCACTTCGCCCTCATGCGAGAGCTTGGGGACGTGCTCCTCGAGGAACTGCTCGAGCTCGGCCCGCAGGCGCTCGATGTCGGCGTTGCAGCCGGTCAGCACCTCGCGGGCGCTCGGATCGTCGAGCAACGCGAGCAGCAGGTGCTCGAGGGTGATGTATTCGTGTCGCCGCCGCCTCGTGTCTTTGATGGCGGAGTCGAGGGTCTCGCGCAATTCAGGACTCAGCATCGGGATCATCCTCGGGTTCCATGGAAGCCATCAACGGGCACTCGTTTTGCCGAGCGAGCATGTGGGTCTGTGCGACCTTGGTCTCGGCGATCTCGTGGGTGAAGACGCCGGCGATCCCGACGCCCGTGTTGTGCACGTGCAGCATGATCTCCGTGGCCTTCGACTCGCTGTGGTGAAACACCGTCTGAAGGAGTCGAACTACGAAGTCCATGGGTGTGTAGTCGTCGTTGTGAAGCAGTACGCGGTACATGCGCGGACGCTTCGCTTTGCGTTCGTCGCGGGTCTTGAGCGCGACACCTCGTTGGGGTTCGTCTGGCCGCTTGTCGGACATGGCGCGGGTCGTAGATGGGTCCGGTATGCGCTCTGAATTCTTCACGCTGCGTCCGCAGCTGAGAAGTCGCGAAGGAGACGTGGAAATGTCGACCGCTTCTTCGCGCTCGGCATTGTAGCGGAACTCGGAGTTTGCGCCGGGCTCGACAAGGGTAATGCTCGCCCGAGTGGATCTGACCCTGAGCCAGCTCCGGACCATCGAAGGCGTCGAAAGCGCGAGCTGGAACGCGCTGGAACATGCCCCCTCGCCGTTTTTGGAGTGGGGCTTCCTCGCTGCCCTCGAGCGCTCGGGATCGGTCGGCGCCTCGGCGGGGTGGGACCCACATTACTTGCTCGTGCATGGCGAACTGCCCGCTGCGCAGGAGTCCTCCCCCGAACGGGCAGAGCGGGTGTTGCTCGGTGCCGTCGCGGCCTACGTGAAGGATCACAGCTACGGCGAGTACATCTTCGACTTCCACTGGGCGCGCGCGTCGATGAGCGCCGGGATCCCGTACTACCCCAAGCTCGTGATCGCCGCACCCGCGACGCCGGCCACCGGGCGGAGGATCTTGCTGCACCCGCGCTTGGATGCGCACGGACGCGAGGCCGTGACCGCGAGGTTGATCGCAGGCGTGCGCGAGCTGGCCGACGAGACCGGCTGCATGTCGACGCACTGGTTGTTCACGACCGAGCAGGAGCGCGAGCAGCTGGTCGCGGCCGGCTTCGCAGCGCGGGCGAGCTACCAGTTTCACTGGCACAACCAGGGCTACGCGAGCTTCGACGACTTCCTCGCGCGGATGACCTCGCGCAAGCGCAAGCAGATCAAGAAGGAGCGCAGTCGTGCGCAGGCGGCCATCGACGCGATCCAGTTCGTGCCCGGCACCGAGCTCGACGCGCGGCAGCTGGACGCGCTCGATCGCTTCTATCGCCGCACGACCAACATGTATGGCGGGCGGCAGTACCTGCGCAGCGGGTTCTTTCGCGAGCTGGTCGAGCTGGCGCCGGAGCGAGTCCGCTTCCTCGAGGCCGTGCGGAGCGGGCAGGCGATCGGCGGCGCGCTGTTCCTCGAGACCGAGCAAGCGCTCTACGGCCGCTACTGGGGCTGCGACGAAGACATCGAGTTTCTCCACTTCGAGGCCGCCTACTACGCGGGCATCGAACGCTGCATCACGCGAGGCTTGCCGCTGTTCGAGGCCGGGGCCCAGGGCGAGCACAAGTTGCTGCGTGGATTCATGCCGGTGATCTGCCACTCGGCCCACGAGCTTCGGCACCCCGGGCTCGATCGCGGGGTCCGGGAGTTCTTGCGCGAGGAGGCGCGCGGCGTGGCGCAGCACGTGCGAGAGCTTGCGGACTACGGCCCGTATAAGCTCTGCCCCCCGACGCCGCCCGCAGACTGAGCCACATGTGGCCGCTTTCGCGGCCGTTCGCTCGCTTCGCTCGCGTTGAGCGGGCGCGCCGGCCGTCCATGGTCGTGAGTCGCATCGCTGGCCGTTCGCGGCAAGGCATGGCATGGTCGCGCGATGGAACCGGCCACCGCCGCGCTCGATCAACACCTGGCCCGCGGGCTGCTGCGCAGCGCGGTGCTCTGGCTCGAGCTCGAAGCCGAGAGTGGACGCCGACACGCTTGGCGAGCTCGGGAGATCGGCGCAGTCGCAATTCTGGGCGGTTTTGGTGGGCTTGCCGCTCGCTCGGAGCGAATGCTCGCCGAAGCCGATCACGTCCACGCCGACGACGACGATCACTCGAGCCACGATCCCACGCTCCCGCACGGGCCCGAGCTGGCCGAGATGTTTCCGCCCTACTCGGGCTCGCAGGTGCTCGCGCAGGTCCGCAAGTCCGCGCCGCTACACCTCTCGCTCGCGCTCGACGGTCACTACGACGAGGCCTGGGCGAGCTGTCAGGACGCGGGTCAGCGCGAGGAGGTCGTGGCCGTGCGTGCGTTGCTCGGCGACTTCGAGGGCGCGCTCGTGATGCTGGGCTCGCCGGAGTATCCGCTCGATCGCAAGGTCGGGCCGCTGATGGTGATCGCGATCGAGGCCCAGCGGGCCGATCGCTCGGAGCTGACGCGCCGGCTGGTGCTCGAGCAGCTCGGCGAGCACAACGGTCTCGACTGGTGGGTGCCGACGGCCGCGGGGCTGCTCGGGCGTCTACCTTGGGCCGGCTATCCGCTGCCCGAGAGCTGATCACTCGCGAAACGGCCCGCGCTCGCCCGCCCGCTGGTGGGGGAGCAAGGGCTCGAGCGCGAGCCGAAGCAGCCGCAGCTTCGCGGCTTGCCGGTTGCGGCGCAGCGACACCATGTTCTTGCTGTGCACGACGGTGTTGGTCAGCGGGATGCCGCCGATTCCACCGAGCACGTCCAGCGCCACGGCGCCGATCAGCGCACCGATCCGGTGCCGGGTCAGGCGAGCGCTCACTCGCGTCCCTGCTCCCGGCAGCGCCGTCGCGGTGACCCGCAAGCTCAGCGTCTCGGGCAACGACCACGTGCTCAGCCAGTCGTCCGGCAGCGGCTCGAACAAGCCATCGTGGGCCTTCTTCGGGTACACGAGCAGCTGCTGATCGCTGCGCTCGATCGTCCAGCCCCCGTCGTCGATCCGCGTCGGCGCGGTCTTGGCTCGCGCGAAGCTCCCGGCGATCAACGCCAGCGCCTCGTCGGCGTCGAGGTTCACGTCGATGCTCGCGTGCGTGGTTGGCACTGCGGGCAATAGTACGTCGAACGGGCGAGCTCGCCTTGCCGGCGCATCTCGAGGATCGTGCTGCAGACGTAGCAAGGGCGACCGCTGCGTTCGTAGACCCACAGGCGCTGGCGGGGCGCTTCGCGATCGAGGCGCGTGCGTCGAGGGCCGCGCGCGTCGACGTTGGCCTGCATCAACGCGCGCGCACGCTCGAGCACGGTCCGCAGGCGTGCGGGCTCGAGCTCGTGGACCCCGAGAAATGGCGAGAGCCGCTCGAGAAACAACAGCTCCGACTTGTAGACGTTGCCGATCCCCGCGACCGCCGACTGCCGCATGATCGCGTCGCCGATCTCCGCGCGCCCGAGCGCGCGCAGGCGCGAGACCGCTTCGTCGAGATCGGCCTCGGGATCGAGCAGATCAGGTCCGAGCTGCGCGAGCATCGGGTGACGCAGCAGCGAGCGCGGACCGAGCACGGCGAGCTGCTTGGGCTCGTAGCAGGCGGCCACATGCGAGGCGACGTGCAGCGCGATCGCAGGTGGGCGCCCGGCCGCGGCCACATCACGGGTGCGAAGCCGCCAGGCGCCGTCCATGCCGAGATGCGTCCAGATCGCGACCGGCAGCTGCTCGGGCTTGCGCGGGTCGGGCTTGCCCTCGACCAGCTCCAACGGCGCGCAGTGGATCAACAAGTTCTTGCCGCGTGCCTCGATGCGCGCGACCTCGCGACCGGGCAGCAGCCAGTCATCGACGGCCGCCAGCTCGCACTCGATCTCGAGCAAGCGCTGGCCGACGAACAGCGGGCGCAGACGCAGCGCGACCTTGTGGATCGTATCGCCCTCGGGCACGCGCTCACTCCTCCTGCTCGAGCTCGTCTCGCTCGTCGTCGTCGAGCACCGCATCGACGGCGCCGATCACTGGCGCACGGCCGGGCCCGCGCTCCCACTCGCGATCGCGTCGGCGCAGCAGCCCGTCGTGGGTCTTGCGAAAGCCCGCGCGTGTGAGCGCCTCGGCCAGCCAGTGCTCGTTAGCGAAGCTGTCGTCGATCTTGCTCAGCAGCATGACCTTGCGGCGCCCCGCGCTGTGATTGAGCAGAGCCACCAGCGCCTCGGCCAGCGCGGTCGCGAGCCGCTCGCGCTCGTTGGGATCCGGCACCAGCTCGGGCTCGACGAAGCACAGCAGGCTCTTCTCGCTGCGCGACAGCCAGGCGAGCAGGTGACCGTCGACGCACAGCACGTGCGCGCCCGCGATCCGCTGCGCCTTGGCGCCGGTCTCTCGTCGCGGCCACGGCAGCGCTGCGCCGTAGGCATTCGCGGGATCGCACGCGGCTAGGATCGTCACCGGCTTCTCGCGCGGCTCCTCGCGCAGGCGATCCTCGGCGCCGGCCAAGCCAAACTGTGCGCCACCCATGCCGGCCACGAAGTAGCCACGGCGGATTTTGCCGGCCTGCTCCATGGCCTTGAAGATCGGGTAGTAGGCCGAGAATCCTCCCGGCAAGCTGGTGCTGCGGATCGCCTCTCGCGTGACCACGCCGAATTGCTCGAGCAGCTGCACGGCGACCGCGGTCGCGCGCTCGGTCTCGCTCGGGCTCTCCATCGGGCGCAGCAGCGACCAGCGACCCTCGCTGCCCGGCGGGCCCGCCCGCCTGGCCTGCATGTGCCCGTGCAGCGACGGCCGTCGACGCGCGTGGCTCTTCGCCGATCGGGTGCCCGCCCGCGCCCGCGAGCGCAGCGGCGCGAGCGTGTCGTTGCTGATCTCGCCGGCCCAGACCAGATCCCAGAGCGTCGCGAGCAGCTCGGCACGAAAGCCCCCGAGCGCGCGCTCGATGTCGGGAAAGAACATGGCTCCGCGCTGCTCGAGCAGCGCACGCAGCTTGTGGGCGAGCTCGCCTTCGACGATCGCGGGCGCAGGTGCGAGCGCGTCGAGGTGGCCGGCGAGATAGAGGGCGACCCGACCATCGTCGTTGCCGAGCGCCTCGAAGCCGCGCCAGACGATCTCTCCGCTCGCGCACAGCTGATCGAGCATGCCCGGGTGATAGCCACGGATCCGCGCCGGCAACACGGCGCGCTCGAGATCGCCAAACGGGATCGGGATGCCCTGGATCTGCTCGATCGCCACGAGCAGCTCGTCGAGCCCTTCACCCGGCGCGTCGATGCGGTGCCAGCTCGGTAGGAAGCGCGCGTAGATGCGTGGCTCGACGGCCTCGACTGCCGCAGTGAGCTTGGCCAGCGAGACCCGCTTGAGCCGCCGCAGCACCTCGACGTCGCACCACTCGCGCTCGCGTCCGCCGGGCAGGAACTCGCCCTCGAGCGCGCGCCCCTGATCACGCAGCAGCTCGAGCGCGGCGCGGACCGTGCCGAGCCCGAGCCCGAAGCGGGTCGCCACGTCGGCGGCCGAGAACGGCACGTGCGTGCGAGCGTAGCGGGCCACGAGCTCCTCGAGCGGATGCTCGACCCGCTCGAGAAACGCGAGCGGCAGCCCCATCGGCGGGACCACGCCGAGCGCGTCGCGATAGCGGCCGGCGTCCTCGGCCGCTATCGCCCGCGGGTGCCCGGCGATCGTGACCTCGACGATGCGCCGCGCGTGGATCAGCTCGGCGATCCAACCCTCGAGCGCGCCGACACAGTCGGGATCGCAGCGCTGCGCGAGCTCGTCGCGCGAGAGCTCGCCGAGCTCGCGCAGCGCGTCGTGGACATGATCGATCTCGCGGATCGCCCGACGCGGATCGAGCCGTTGCAGCAACAGCTCGACCTCGGCGATCGCGTCGCGGTCCAGCAGCTCGCGCAGCTCGGCGTCGCCCAAGAGCTCGCGCAGCTGGGCGTAGTCGAGCGCCAGCGCCTGGGCGCGACGCTCGGCGCGAGGCTGATCGTCGTCGTAGAGGAAGCTCCCGACCCAGGTGAACACCAGCGCGGCGGCGAACGGCGAGGCGCTCTTGCTCTCGACCTCGCGCACCCGCACGCGGCGGTCGGCGACCTGCCGCAGCAGCTCCGACAAGCCCGGCAGATCGAACACGTCGCGCAGGCACTCGCGGTAGGTCTAGAGGATGATCGGGAAATTGCGAAAGCGGGTCGCGACCGCGAGCAGATCTGCGGAGCGCTTGCGCTGCATCCACAAGGGCGTGCGCTTGCCCGGCTGCCGTCGCGGCAGCAGCAGTGCCCGCGCCGCGTTCTCGCGAAAGCGCGCGGCGAACAACGCCGAGCCGGCCAGGTTCTCGACGACCAGCCGCTCGAGCTCGTCGGCCGCCGGAAAGAAGACCGACAGCGGCGGCGGTGCGTCGCTCTCGGGCAGCCGAAACGCGAGCCCGTCATCCGTCCACAGCATGTCGACCTCGAGCCCGCCGCCCCACTCGGGCGAGCCCTCGCGCAAGCGGGCCGCGACGGCGGTGGCCCACGGCGCGTGCACGCGAGCGCCGAACGGCGAGAGGATCGCCACGCGCCAGTCGCCGATCTCGTCGATCCAGCGCTCGACCACGATGGTCTTGTCGCTCGGGAGCACGCCGGTCGCCTCGCGCTGATCGTCGAGATAGTCGAGCAGGTTGCGAGCCGCGAGCGGATCGAGGGCGTGCTCGGTCTGCAGCACCTGCTCGGCCTCCTCGCGCGGGAGCTTGTCGAGCTTGCGGGCCAGCGCCCCGATCGCGCGACCGAACTCGAGCGGGCGGCCCGGGCCCTCGCCGTGCCAGAACGGCATGCGCCCCGGCTCGCCGGGCGCCGGGACCACGATCACGCGGTCGCGCGTGATCTCGACGATCTTCCACGAGCTGGCCCCGAGCACGAACACGTCGCCGTCGCGCGACTCGAACACCATCTCTTCGTCGAGCTCGCCCACGCGGGTGCCCGGCGCTCCGCCATCGCCGAGCATGAACACGCCGTAGAGTCCGCGATCGGGGATCGTGCCCGGGTTGGTCACCGCCAGCCGCTGCGCGCCCTTGCGAGCGGTCACGCGATCGTTGACCCGGTCCCACACCAGGCGCGGACGCAGCTCGGCGAAGTCTTGCGACGGATAGCGTCCGGCCAGCATGTCGAGCGTGTTGTCGAACGCCCGCCGGCCGAGCTCGGCGAACGGGGCCGCGCGTCGGACCAGCTGAAACAGCGCCTCGACCTCCAGCTCCTCGTGCACGCTGACGATCGCGACCAGCTGCTGCGCGAGCACGTCGAGCGGGTTGCGTGGATAGAAGGTGGGCTCCACGTGACCGTCGCGCATGTGCTGGATCACCGCCGCGCACGCGAGCAGATCGTGGCGGTACTTGGGCACGATGATGCCGTGCGAGACCCCGTCGACCTGGTGCCCGGCGCGACCGATCCGCTGCAGGCCCGACGCGACCGAGGGCGGCGCCTCGATCTGCACGACCAGATCGACCGCGCCCATGTCGATGCCGAGCTCCAGCGAGCTGGTCGCGACGATCGCCGGCAGGTCGCCGCGCTTGAGCCGGTCTTCGATAATTGCCCTCGTGTCCTTGGCGATCGAGCCGTGGTGCGCGAGCGAGAGCTCCTTGCCGGCCAACGCGTTGATCGCCTGGCTCATCCGCTCGGCCAGCGAGCGGTTGTTGACGAACAGCATCGTCGATCGGTGGCTCTGGATCAGCTCGACCAGGCGCGGGTGGATCGACGGCCAGATCGATCGCTTCTCGCCGACGAAGGTCGAGCGCTCGGTGCTGGGCTTTGGGCCGGCGCGGACCATGTCCTCGATCGCCGGCACGTCGAGCTCGCCGACGCGAGCCATGTCCTCGACCGGGACTTCGACGTGCAGATCGAGCGCACGCTTGCGCCCAGCGTCGATGATCGTGACCGGCCGCTGCGTGAGACTGCCACCCTCCACGACGTGCGGGGCCCCCTGCACGTCGTAACCCCCGAGCAGCCGCGCGACCTCATCGAGCGGCCGCTGCGTGGCCGACAGCCCGATGCGCTGCAGCTTCGGCGCATCAGGCCCGCGCTCATGCTCGAGCCGCTCGAGCGAGACGAACAGGTGAGCGCCACGCTTGCTCGCGACCAACGAGTGAATCTCGTCGACGATCACCGTCGTGACGCCCCGCAAGGTCTCGCGCGCCTGCGAGGTCAGCAGCAGAAACAGCGACTCCGGCGTGGTGATCAAGATGTCCGGCGGGTGCCGAATCATGCGCGCGCGCTCCTGCGGCGGCGTGTCGCCCGAGCGCACGCCCACGCTCGGGACCCGATGGGCGAAGCCGTCGCGCTCGGCCACCGCTCGGATCCCAGCCAGCGGCGCCCGAAGGTTGCGCTCGACGTCCACACCGAGCGCCTTGAGCGGCGAGATGTAGAGGATCTTCACGCGCTCGCGCGCAGGCTCGGTCTCGAGCTCGGCCGGCTCGCCGAACATCAAGCGATCGATCGCGACCAGGAACGCCGCCAGCGTCTTGCCCGAGCCGGTCGGCGCCAGCAGGAGGGTAGACTCGCCCGCGAAGATCGGCGCCCAGCCCTTGCGCTGCGCCAGCGTCGGCTCGGCGAAGGCGGCGTCGAACCACGCCCGCACGGCGGGGTGGAACTCGGGCAGCAGCTCGCGGCGCTTGGACACGGCGGAGACCATCGTGCTCGACTGTGACAGGCAAACCGTCCGTCGAGTAGCGCAGCCGTCCGCGCCGCGCCGGGCTGCTGACAGGAGCTGTCAGTAGCTGCGATACGACACCCGAGCAGCGCCGCGAACACGTGCCCATGCGCGGGCGGAGCGACGACGGTCAGGTGTGCTCGCGCTCGTCTTCATCGTCGGTCCGAGTCGGCCGCTCGACGCACTCCTTGACCTCTTCGACCCACCTCTCGAAGTTGTCCTCGGAGCTCTCGCGCAGCTCGTTGAAGCGCTCGAGCCGACGATACTCACGATCCAACGCCCGCTTCGCTCGGCGAAGCTTGCTTCGCGCCGTGTCCTCGCCAACTCCGAGCACCTCGCCGAGTCGCTGCCCGGTCAGCCCCTCCCAATAGTAGAGCTCGATCACCTCTTGGAATTTGAGCGGGATCTGTCGCAGCGCCTGCAGCAAGAGTCGACCTCGTTCATGGCGGGCGAGGATCGAGGAGGGGCCTGAACCAAGCGCTGCGATCGACTGCTCTTCGATGTCTCCACCGTATCGGGACCGCTCTCGCCAGTGCTTGAAGAGCAGGTTCCGGGCGATTCCGAGCAGATAAGCCGCAACGGATGCGCTCTCGGCCATTCGATCGCGAGCCTCGAGCGCTCCCAACAGCGTCGCTTGAACGAGCTCCTCGACCTCGCTCTCCTCATCGACCTTGTTGATGAAGTAGGTGCGGAGCCTACGGAAATGGCGCGAGAGCAGCTGTTGGCCGGCGTGTTGATCACCGGCTCTCCACCTCGCCAACAGTTCCTCGTCCGAGTCCACGAGCGGACGGTAACATTTAAACGAACGGGTAGCCACGCCTCCCGCACTCACTGGTGACGGCTGAGCACGGATGTCCGACGAAGACGAACATAGCCCGTCGTTTGACTTGCCATCGCCGTCCGCTTCGTCCGGGGCCGAGCAGATGGAGCAGCGCATCGCCAGCCGGTTGTTTCCGGGCCTGAGCGACGAGCGTGTTGGTCGAGCGACGCCGCACTACGTCGCCCACTACAGGGTGCTGCGCAAGCTCGGCCGCGGCGGCATGGGAGTGGTCTACGCCGCCGAAGATCAGAAGCTGGGTCGGGTCGTCGCAATCAAGCTGTTGCACCGCCGCGAGCTGTCGGAGCGAGGGCGCCAGCGGCTGATGGACGAGGCCCGCACGCTCGCCAAGCTCTCGCACCCCAATGTCGTGCACGTCTATGAGGTCGGTGAACAGGCGCAGGATCTGTTCATCGCCATGGAATTCATCGAGGGCGAGACGCTCGCGAAGTGGCAGCGCGAGCGTCGTCAGCGGACCGAGCTGCTGGGCGCCTACTTACAGGCCGGAGCCGGGTTGGTCGCCGCGCATCGCTCCGGCATCATTCATTGTGACTTCAAGCCGGCGAACGTGCTGGTCGGTCGCGATGGTCGAGTTCGCGTCGTCGACTTTGGCCTGGCCCGCGAAGACGAGAGCGCCTCGACCGACCGCATCCGAGTCGCCGGTTACGGATCGAACTCGATCGCTCAGGTCGCGGGCACGCCCGGCTATGCGGCGCCCGAGCTGTTCATCGGCCGTCCCGTGAGCGCGTCGATCTCGAACGGACGGACGCCGCTGAGCGCCTCCCAGAGCGCGACACAAAAGCTGAATTGATCACTGCTCGCGCTCGCGGGCCGGCCGATGAACAGCTCGGGCGCCGCATAGCCGGGGGTGCCCGCGACCTGGGCGATCGAGCTCGATCCGTAACCGGCGACTCGGATGCGGTCGGTCGAGGCGCTCTCGTCCTCGCGGGCCAAGCCAAAGTCGACGACGCGAACTCGACCATCGCGACCGACCAGCACGTTCGCCGGCTTGAAGTCACAATGAACGATCCCGGAGCGATGCGCGGC
>DATLLB010000232.1:0-8206 GCA_035538075.1 Enhygromyxa sp. | reverse complement strand
CCGCCGAAGGGCGCGCCGAGAACCGGCGCATCGAGGTCAAGATCCTCACGCACTGAGTTGTTCATGCTGCGCATGAACAACTCATCTGGTTTGATAGCGGGACCGTAGCCGTTCCCGCTCCCCGCCGTGGCAAAGCCACGTCAGGGACCCCTCACCCCCTGCCCGCCGCGTTCGCGGCGTTGGTTGTCGCGGTGACTGCACATCATCGTTGCGAAGCCACTTCGCCGCGTTGGCGGCGGACGACGGGGGTCAGCAGAGGCGTGGACAACCCTTGGGTTCGCGGTAGCTTGGCGGCCGTGACCGAGGTCTGGCAGATCCGCCGTCCGGCGCGCGGGATCCCTCGTGGCGAGCGGACGAACTTGCGCGGGATGACTCGTGCCGAGCTGCGCGAGTGGTTGGCGAGCGAGCTGGGATCGCCGAGCTATCGCGCCGATCAGGTGTTCGCTTGGATTCACGAGCGGCGCGCGAGCGACTTCGCGAGCATGAGCAACCTGCCCAAGCGCGAGCGCGAGCTGCTGAGCGAGCGGGCTTGCTTGGACACGCTGGCGGTCGACACGGTCCTGCGTGCGCGCGACGGGACTCGCAAGCTGCGGCTGCGCACGTGCGACGGCGAGGCGATCGAGTCGGTGCTGATCCCCAATGAAGAGCGCGGGCTGACGCAGTGCATCAGCTCGCAGGTCGGCTGCGCGCTCGACTGTCGGTTCTGCGCCACGGCGAGCCTCGGCTTTCGTCGCAACCTCGACACCTGGGAGATCGTCGACCAGGTCGCGCGCGCTCGCGAGTTGCTCGCGGCCGAGGCCGCGCAGAACGAAGATCGCTGGCCGGCGCGCATCACCAACGTCGTCTACATGGGCATGGGCGAGCCGCTGCACAACTTCAACCAGGTGCAGCGCTCGATCGAGATCCTCACCGACGAAGCCGGCGAGGCCATCGCCGGCCGACGCATCACGGTCTCGACCTCGGGCTTGGTGCCGGCCATCCAACGGTTCGCACGCGAGGGGCTTGGACTCGAAGTGGGGCTAGCGATCAGCCTCAACGCGACCACCGACGCGACGCGTGACGAGGTCATGCCGATCAACCAGCGCTGGAACATCGCCGAGCTGCTGGCCGCGGTGCGCGAGGTCCCGACCTCTCGACGACGGCGCGTGACCTTCGAGTACGTGCTGCTCGGCGTCGCTGTCGTTGACGCCGACGCGCGGCGACTGGTCGCGCTGGTCCGCGAGTTTCGCTGCCACGTCAACGTGATCCCCTTCAATCCGCATCCGCACGCGCCGTATCGACGACCGAGCGAGGATCGGGTCGAGCGCTTCGTCGCGGTTTTGCGCGCGGCGGGAATCCAGTGCTGGCTGCGGACACCTCGTGGTGACGACATTCAGGCCGCGTGTGGACAATTGGCGCTGGACAAACCCGCGCAGGCCTGACCATTCGAGCCGCTGCGCAGGCGTTCTCACCAGCCAACCTCCAGGCTGGGCCGCGTCGGCGGCCACGACGTACGCGAGGGATGCTAACGTCGCCAACGCGATGACCCCCGCTTCGCTGTTGGCCGCCCTGCTCTCGTTCTCGCCGCCCGCGACCGCGGCAGACGAGCCCGCGCCGAGCCCCGCCGAGGCTCCGGCGCCGCAGATGCAAGCTGCGAACGCCGAATATCAGGCCGCGCTCGCCCGGGTGGAGACGGCCATGCAGATGGCCAACGAGGATCCGGCGAGCGGCTCGACGCAGCTGCGCGACGCTCTGAACTTGCTGCAAGGCTTCGCGCCGCAGCTGGCCACCAACCCCGAGGGTCAGGAGCTGCGGACGATGGGCCAGCTGACGCTCGCGCGCGCA
Source organism: Enhygromyxa sp. (assembly GCA_035538075.1). Classification (GTDB taxonomy): domain Bacteria; phylum Myxococcota_A; class Polyangia; order Nannocystales; family Nannocystaceae; genus Plesiocystis. The sequence continues at coordinate 6,382 of DATLLB010000232.1, read as the reverse complement.
CTGCTGGCGACCAACAACGCCGACGGTGCGCGCGAGGCCATGGACGAGGCCATTCGAACCTCGCGCGGCGATCCGCTGCCGACCAAGAATTTCGGGCCCGGCTTGACGGCCCTCCACCGCGAGCGCGCGGGCGTGCTCGAGAAGCAAGGCGCGGGCTCGATCGAGATCGTCTGCAACGTCCCGTGCCGCGTGTTCGTCAACGAGCGGCCAACCCAGCAGCGCACCGATGGGCTGGTACCCGGCAGCTATCGTGTGTGGATCGAGGCCAACGACGGCAGCGGGGCGAACCTGCAGAAGCTGGTCGCGATCGAGAGCGACGGCGATGCGGTCAAGCTCGAGTTCGGGCGCGCGATCGAGACGCCGCCGGAGGAGGAAGACGTTCCCAAGCCGAAGCCCAAGAAGCCGCGCCTGCTGCCGCGCTGGGCGGACGTGCTGCTGCTCAGCGCGGGCGCGATCGCGGTCGGGACTGGCGCGACGCTGTGGGCGATCGATCACAAGTGCGGGGACCTCTCGAACCCCCGCACGTCGCAATGCCCAGAGGTGTTCCTGACCAAGACCGCCGGCATCGTGACGGTCGCGGGTGGTGGCGCGCTGCTGTTGACCGGCACCGTCCTGCTCACGGTCGATGAGATCCGCGTCGCCAATCAGCGTGGCACTCAGGCGTCGCTGATGTGGACGTTCCGGTTTTGAGCCGGGCGGCAGGATAGACTCCCGCGCGTGCGCTACCTGCTGCGCTTGATCCTCTCCGAGCCGAAGCTGTTGTTCACGAGCCTGGCCGTGCTGGCGGTCGCGCTGGCGGTGATCGGGTTCATCTGGTCCGAGCGGCGCGCTCGCAAGCTCGCGCAGCTCAGCGAGGATCCGGAGCTCGCGTCCGGGCAGCGGCGGCGGCTAGCGATCGTGGCGCTGGTCACCGCGGCGACGATCGGGCTGGCAGCCTGGTGGAGCTTCTTTCGCGTGCACACCGAGCCGCAGCGGTTCGTGATCGCGATCGCGGTCGAGACGGCGGATGGCGAGGCGCAGTGGTGGGACGACGATCCCGGCGCGACCGAGCTCGCCGAGGTGCTGGCCGAGCAGCTCGGCGAGCATGGCCTCGAGCCGGTCAGCTTCGACGCCGAGGTCGCGACCACGCTGCGCGAGAGCGACGATCCGCTGCTCGCCGCGCGCAAGCTCGAGGCGCGGTGGTTGATCCGCGGTCGCGTCCGCACGCACAAGACCATCCCGCTCGAGCTCGCCGAGTACAACGACTTCATCCTCATGGTCGAGCTCGAGCTGGTCGATACCGAGACTGGTGAGGCGTTCGCGGTGCCGGACGCACCGGTCCGCGTGTTCTTGTGGGGCGACGATCCAAGCGACGCGCTCGCGCTCAACGGTCGCTATGTGGCCGAGCGCCTGACGATGCCGCTGCTCGCGACGTTTGCCGGCCGCGAGCCGCTGCGCGAGTTCACCGGTGATCGCAAGCAGATGACCACCGAGAAGGCCGTGCTCGCTGCTGCGCTGGAGCGCTTGTTCATGCGCGCCGACAGCCACGCGCGCGGGCTCGAGCTGCGGTCGAAGGATGAGGCGCAGGCGCTCGCGCGCGAGCCGAAGAACCATGCCGAGCTGCCCACTACCCGGATCTCGGACATCCTCGGCGAGGCGTACTTCATCGGCACGGCGTCCGACGGTCGCGCGGTGCTGCTGAGCGAGCCCAAGCACATCTCGGTGGTCCTGAACCAACCCGGCTACACGATCACCAGCGAGGGCGAGGCGCTGCTGCTCGCGAGCCTCGATGGGAGCGAGCGATCGCTGCTGTTCGAGCACTACAACTTCTACAGCGCGCCGTCGATCTCGGCCGATGGGCGCGTGGTCTGGACGACCGTCGCCAACCACGGCGCGAGCAAGAGCCTTGCCACGATTGATGTCGAGAGCGGCGAGTTCCGATCGGTGCTCAGCCACGCGACCGACTACTACACCAGCCCGATCCCCGCGCCGGATGGCTCCCGCGCGCTGTTCTTCAGCCGGGCAGGTCGCTACGCGGAGACCTCGATCGAGCTGATCGGGCGCGACGGAAGCGGTCGCACGGTGTTAGCGACGCCCGACGAGCAGCCGGGCGTGCCCGACTGGGCACCGGACGGGCGCCGGTTCTTCATGCCGATTGGGGCTTGGCAGCGGATCGTCGCTATCGACGTGGACACGCAGGCGCGGCAGCACCTGCTCGGCCAGGACCCCGATGCGCCGATCGAGCCCGAGATCGAGCCCGAGATCGACACAGAACACGTCGCACCGACTACGGATCCGCGCCACCGCCCCGACTTCGCGCGCCATGGCAGCCCGGCGGCGCCCAACCAGCCCGATCCTGCGACCAGCAGCCGCTTCTCGGCCGTCAGCGCTGCGCACGACGGGCGGCATCTCTACGTCGTCGAGCAGTCGCTGGATGGCCGCGAGTGGCTCGGGCGCTTCGACCTCGAGGCCCAGCCGGCAGCACCCGACAGCGAGGACGCGCCGAAGCCATACACACGGCTCGCGCAGATCGAGGTCGGACGGCTGGTCGCGAGCCCAGCGGGTCCGGTGGTCGCGTTCGAGGCCCCGGCGTTCACGGCCCCCGGGGATCCGGAGAACGCCGATCAAGAGGTGCTGGTGCTCGGCCCCGAGCCTGGCCAGCTGCGCGCGCTGACCCTGAACGCGGTCGATGACGAGCTCGCGGGTTGGTCACGAGACGGGCGCAGCGTGTTCACGATCCAGCGCGACCGCGATCCCGGGAGCGAGCGCAGCCCGGTCACCCGCGTCTATGGGCACGACATCAATTAACCGCCGGGGAACGGGTTGGCGGTGTCGCGCCGCCAGGTCTCCTCGGGCGGGCGCCACTCCTCCCAGCTGGCCGGCGCCTCGCGGAAGAACGCGGCCCCGATCACGCCGACGTTGCGGCCGTCGCCCATGCGCTCGGCGTAGCTGTCCTCGATGCTCGAGAACTGAAATGCGGCGACCGTATCCTCGCTGGTGCGCCAGCCATCGATGACCACCGAGCTGAACGGGTCGACGATGTAGCCGCGCTTGGAGAAGCTGGCCGCGCGTCCGTCGATCACATCGAGGCCATCGACGGACGCCACCACTTCAAACGAGGATCCGGTGTCGTTTGCGATTGCGAGGCTGTAGTGAGCGTCGGGCTCGCCCACCGCCCACAGCTCGGAGCCGACCGCCGCCGCGGGGAGGATGTTGCCGTGCGAGTCGAGCAGCGCGAACGAGAGCCCGGCGTGCTGATGCATGGCTTCGTCGGACCAAGCGCGGGTCCGCTTGCTGCGGGCGGCCGAGCGGACGCCATCGACGTCATCGTAGCGGAGCGTGAACACGACGTCGGGGGTCGAGGGATCGGCCCGACGAAAGCCCACGGTCTCGACGCTGGATCGTCGGGTCTCGCCGTACGCGGTGCCGAGCCCGGGGCGGCTCTCTTCGACCGCCATGCGGTCGGCTCCGAAGTCGGCGTCGTCCCAGTTCGACTCGGCCTCGAAGCCTCGACCAGAGCCATCGCCAAAGTCATCCGACGGGGGCACGGGCGCGCTGTGGGGCGGAGCTTCGCGCTTGGCCGAGGCCCCAACCTCCGTCACTTCGGACCAGCTGCGGGCGTCGCCCTGGGCGGTCCCGAGCGACTCTTCGGAGGCGTCGCGGGAGTTGCTGCTCTTGGTAGCGCAGGCCAGCGTGATCGAGAGGGGGAGCAGGAGACCGAAAATCGCGAGACGTCGCATGTGAGCCCTCGGTTCGCCGTTTGTATGCGAATCGTGAAGGCCAACGTGGGCGTCGTCGGACGGGCTTACACCGAGGCGGGAGTTCATGCGAAGCTCGCGCTCGCTGTGACCGACACGACCGACACGACCGACACCGAAGAGACCGCCCCCAACGTCTTCGACATCCTTGCGACCGTGATCGACGGCACGATCCGCCTGAGCGGCCGCGGTCTGATCGGCGACACCCTCGTGGTGCCGGCCGGACAGGACTCGCTGGTGCGGATCAAGGACGTCGACGGCTACTACCTCTACGCGACCGAGATCCCGAGCGGCGGCGCGCGGTCGACCTGTTGGGGTCGCAACACCAATCGTGGGCTCGCGCGCCGCAAATTCGAGGCGGTCACCCACGAGCTCACCAACATCGTCTACGCCGTCAGCACCCGCAGCTCGGCGGACGTCACCTACGGCCCGGTGCTCAAGGTCAAGCCGCAAGGCTGATCTACGGCGACGAGCGGGCGGGGCCGAGGGTGGCACGGCCCCGCGTCGAACATGCAGTCCTCCGATGACATCGACGCGACCGCGACTGCGGTCAGCGATCTCGACGAGACCTCCCCGGATGCATGCGAGGAGTCGCGCGACGAGGCTGGTGCGCCGCGCCTCGATCTCGCGGCCGGACCCACGCGTCTGGGTCGATACGTGCTGCTGCGCGAGATTGGGGCCGGGGCGATCGGCGTCGTCTATGCGGCCTACCATGAGGGGCTCGATCGCAAGCTCGCTATCAAGGTACTCAACCGTCAGCGCGCCGGACGAGTCGATCTCGAGGCTCGTCTGCGACGCGAGGCCAAGGCGCTGGCCAAGCTCTCGCACCCGAACGTGGTCCAGGTCTACGACGTCGGCGAGTTCGAGGGTCGCACGTTCGTGGCCATGGAGTTCGTCGAGGGTGAGACGCTCGGCGCTTGGCTCGAGCGCGAGCACACCCTGGCCGAGAAGCTGGCGATGTTCGTGGCCGCGGGCCGAGGTCTGGCTGCGGCCCATCAGGCTGGTGTGATCCACCGCGACTTCAAGCCCGACAACGTGTTGGTTGGACACGACGGTCGGCCACGCGTGCTCGACTTTGGGCTCGCGCGCGCGACCGAGGTGGTCCCCACCCCGCAGCCGCCACTTGGGAGCAAGCGGCCGAATTCGGGCCCGTTGGCCACGCTCGCGCAGATGGTGCGAGCGTCACGAACAGGCGTGCACGAGCCCGAGCGCTCGGCTGCGCCGAGCGAGCGTCCGGTGCTGCGCCCGGTCCCTGCGCTGCCGGACGAGCCCGAGCTCGATCACAACCTCGCGACCGGCGACCCCGCGCGGCCGCCTTTGGTCGCGGCCGGCGAAGACCTGCACGCGATCACAACCCAGCGCGAGGACTCGGAGTTCGCCGCCACGATCATGTCGGAGGCTGGCCCCGAAGCCCCGCTGGCCGACGATGACGTGGTGACCCGCGACGGCGCGCTGCTGGGCACGCCCGCGTACATGTCCCCCGAGCAGTTTCTCGCGCAGCGCGTCGATCAGGCGTCGGACCAGTTCAGCTTCTGCGTCGCGCTCTACGAGGCGCTCTACGGTCAGCGACCGTTCGCTGGCAAGAGCACGATGGAGCTACTGCTGCAGACCCAGGAGGGCGTCGTCGTCGAGGCGCCGCCGAACTCCGAGGTGCCGACGCGGATCCGGCAGATCCTGCTGCGTGGGTTGAGCAGGCGCCCGGCCGATCGCTACGCGTCGATGGACGCGCTGCTCGCCGAGCTCGAGCATGATCCCGGCCAGGATCGACGCGGCCGCTGGCTCGCCGGCGTCGGCGTGGCTGCCGTGGCAACGCTCGCGTTCGTCGTCGGCGCGCTCGGGCCCAAGCGCACGCCCGCATGCCCGACGCACGACGAGGTCATGCGCGAGCTGTGGACACCGACCCACGCGTCCGAGCTGCGCGAGGCCTTCGTGCGCTCGCGCTTGCCGTACGCGACCGCGGCCTGGACCGGCGCGGAGCAGCGGCTCGCGCTGTGGACCAACGCGTGGGCCGAGCAGCGCGTCGAGGCTTGCGAGGCCACCCACGTGCGTCACGAGTTCTCGCCCGAGGTCCTCGACCTGCGCCAAGCCTGCCTCGATCGCGGGCGCAAGGCGTTCGAGGCGTTGACCGAGCAGTTCGGCTCGGGCGAGGCCACGGTGATCGAGCGGGCGATCGAGGCAGCCGCCGAGCTGCCGGATCCCCGGCGCTGCGGCGACGTCGATGCGCTGCTGAGCGGAGTCCAGGCGCCGCCCGAGGCGGCGGTGGTCGAGGTCGCCGAGCTGCGCGAGCACCTGGCGGAGATCGAGACGCTGGCCACCACCGGGCGTTGGCAGCAGGGTCTCGCGTTGGCCGAGCAGGCGGTCGCCCAGGCGCGCGGGACCGGCTACGGCCCGGTGCTCGCCGAGGCGCTGCTCGTGCACGGTCGCTTGCTGGCCGAGTCGCGCGCGGGCAACAAGGCGCTCGCGGCCTTGCAGACGGCGCTCGACGAAGCCGAACGCAGCGGCCACGACCAGCTGGTGCCGCGCGTCGCGACCGAGCTCGCGTCGCTCTCGATCTACACGCGGCCCGATCCGATCCGCGGCCGCATCTGGGCGCGTCGGGCCATGACCGCGCTCGATCGCATCCACGCCGACGGACACGCACGCGC
>DATLLB010000231.1:0-7014 GCA_035538075.1 Enhygromyxa sp. | reverse complement strand
CCTGCAGCGTGTGGTGAAGGCAAAGCGCGGGCGAATGAGCGAGGTGCTCATTCGCCCGCGGATCCTACCGAACGCACCGCTCACTAGCGACGACGACGGAGGAACGTCGCGCCAAGACCGAAGCTGAGCAACGTGAACAGGGCTCCGGCGAGCCCGAGCTTGGCTTGATCCTCGACGCTGCACGACGCAGCGCGGGGATTGAGCACCGCTTGCGAGCCGCCCTTGAGCGCCTCGACCGGGCCGCGCACCTCGACGCCCAGCTGCTCGAGCTCGGCGAGGCAAGCATCGATGTCATCGATGTCGATGAACTGCTCGTCGCACGCGAGGATGCCACCGTTGTCGCAGACCTTGTGGCACTTGTCGGGCAGCTCCGCCTTGCACTTGGCCGTGGCCTTGATCTGACAGGAGACCTCGCACTCCCGCGCGTCCTGGGCCTCGCAGCTGCCCATGCAGGCCTGCGTGCAGCCGACCTCGCAGCCGAACCCGGAGCCGTCGCAGCTCGACGTACAGTGGGCGCTGCATTGATGATTGCACGCCGCGAAGCAGGTGACCTTGTCGCCGGACTTCTCGCACCAAGCCCCGCAGCTGCCCATGCACTCCGCACTGCACGTGAACTTGCATTTCTCCGGCTCCTCGGGAACCACAAAGTTCGCACATTCGGCCTTGCATTGGCCCGCGCAGCCGGCCTCACATTGGGCCGTCTGCGCGTCCTCGCACTCGGCGATGCACTGCTCGGCCGCATCGGCGATGCACGAGACCAGCATCGCGTCGGGCTCGCAGACCTCGTGACACTCCGGTTCCTCGATGATCTCACATGATTTGAGCAGCTCGCCTGGCGCGCCGCATGGATCCTCGGCGTTCGCTGCACCCGTCCACGCCAGAGTGGCGACGAATATGGCAGCGACTGTCAATTTCCTGGTCTTCATCGAACTTGCATCCCTTCTCGAGCTTTTCAGCTTGGTTTCCCCTCGATCCAAGTAGCCCGCTTTATTCTCCCATCAATAGGTTGTTGCGGTTTTAATGACTGCACCAACACGTATTACAAATGACCGTGAGTGCCACGTGTATTGAGCCCAGCAATGTGTTTCGCGAGCCATGATGTTCCTGCAAATACACTGTGGAATCGACAAAATAAAACGACCGCGAACCTACAGGTTCGCGGTCGCTCAATTGCCCGCGGCGATCAGGCAAACGCCACGCGCATCGCCGCGGTGCTCGGGTCCGGCTGCGCGAGCGCTGCCTTGCGCAGCCGCTCGACTCGCTCGGCCAGCTCGCGACCGAGCTCGACGCAGTCGGCGATCAGATCGAGGTACAGGTCCGCGCTCGCGCGCCCGGCCTCGGCGATGCGCTCGGCTGCGGCCGGCTCCGACGCGAGCGCGGCCTCGAGCTGCGTGAGCGCGACCGACTCCGAGCTGGCCGCGATCACGAAGCTCGGCCGCAGATCGGGTCCATACGCACGCTCGCACAGCGCCAGCAACCTCGGGCCCACGCTCGCCAGCAGCTGCGCGCGCTCGAGCTCGACCGCCAGCAACGCGGCCGGGCACGTGCCCGTGGCCAGGTCCTCGCGCAGATCCATCCAGCGCAGCAGCGAGCGCGGCGGAGGCTGGTGGACCAACAGCTCGACGTTGATGCGGATCCCGAGCGCCTGCTGCCAGCGCTGGCCGAGCGCGAACAGATCGTCGAGCAACAGCTGATCGCACGCAGCCTCGCGCTCGGCCGCAGCGCAGAGCTCGGCGCCGAGCTGTGTCCGACCGCCGGCTGCACAGAAAAAGCCCGCCCGCCGCTGCCACTCGGCGCTCTCGATCGCGCGCAGACCCAGGGCCGAGAAGTGCAACAAAAAGCCGAGCAATTCGACGGGCCCGAGCGCGCCCGAGAGCAATTGAGCCAGGCGCGGATCATCCTGCGCTCGCGCGCGCGCCTCGGTCACGCGCGGCAGGTAGATCGACTCGAGCTTGCTGATCGGCTTGCTCGGCTCGGCCGGGCGCTCGCACACGCGCTGGAATGTGCTCTTCAAGAAGTTCTTGTAGGCGCGCAGCGTGTGCCCTTGCCAGATCACACAGCCCAGCGTCTCGACCAGCTCGAGGCCAGCGTTTGTCGGATCGTCGAGCGATCCGGCCGGCGCGACCAGCAGCGGGTGCGGCTGCCCGATCGCGCGATAGTGGTAGCGCACGAATGTCACGAGCGCCTGTTGAGCGGCGCTCGAGGCCCGCGAGCGAAAATACAGCTGCGCGAGGTTGAATAGGTTGAACAGGCTCAGATCTTCGCTGCCGGTCTCGCACAGCGCGAGCCCGACCAGCTCGCCGGCCTCGCGGACCACGAACACCCGCCGGCCACGGGCGATCCCATGCGCGGCGAAGTCCGGGTGCAGGTAGGCGCGATCGAGCAGGGTGGTCTCGATGTCGAACGCCGCACAGGCGAGCGGCGGCAGCTGCTCACGGATCAGCGCGACCGCCCGCTCGAGCTCGTCGGGCCGCACTTGATCGAGCTCGAGCGTGGGATCGTCGACCGCGGTCGCGTGCGGATCGACGGGCTCGTAGCGATCGAAGGGCACCAGGTTGACCATCTCGCGGTCGTCGAACCAATCCACGAACGAGTCGAAGAACAGCTGATGCCAGGGCTTGCTGCGGTCGTAGTAGCTCAACAGGTATTGCTGCTGGTGCCCGTCGATCAGGATTGGCACCGTCGCAAAGTGGTTGTAGAGCGCGATCCGACACGCGGCGCTGTCACGGTCCTCGTCGAGCACGGTCAGCTGATGACCGAGCCACGTCCGCGAGTAGGCGCGCGTCACGGACACGTGACCGAGCAATGCGCCGCCCGCCCTGCAATAGACCGCGTCGACGCTGAGCTCGGGCGGAAAATTGGCGGCGCACCAGGTCTTGCTCGGACGCACCGGGCCCTGCGGGCCGCAGTATCCGGCGCGGTCGAACAGCGCGACCACTCGCTTGGCGTCCAGCTCGCCTCGATCGAACAGCGCTGGGAATTGCAGCTGACGATAGAGCCGGACCAGCTCGGCACGCTCGTGGCGCTCGCAATGCAGCAGCAAGCGGGCCTTGCCGAGCTGCTCGCCGTCGAGGTTGCCGCTGACCGACACCCACCCGCCAAATGCGAGCTCGCAGCGGAATTGCTCGACAAATCCACCAGGCCCCACAATCTCGAGCTTGGCCGGCATTTGCTCGTGCTCGTAGACCCAGCCGCCGCGGATCTCGACCACCAGCCAATCCGGAGTGAATTGCCGTACTTCGAGTCGCTCGATTCGCCGGTTGGCGCGGAACTCGACGATGAGTCGGCCGCTGTCGATTAGAACAGGTTCGAGCGCAGTGATCGGTTCAGTCGCACGAGTCCGAACTGCGCCAGTCGGACCCGCAGCGCGTGCCATCCTATCGGTCATCTACACACCCGCTCGGGTTGGAGAAATGATCGCAATTACCTTTACTGTTACTAAGGTTGATCTTTAGACAAGCGACGATTTGCCGTGCCGCAGCGCCACGGTGACCGAGGTCGAGGAATTGCCGCAGAGCGCCGTTTTGCCGGTGAGCCCCGAGCCGAGCGTGCGACACCGTGCCGAACCGACACGGGCCGGATCCAGGGTCCAGCGATCGAGCGGGCTCCCGGCGCGACAACCGACGGGTGCCGGCGACCCCTGTCGTGGCCGTCGCCAGAGATCTGGGGAAGCGCCGCCAGATGGGCGAGCGTGCTCGCAGGCGTGGCCGGCGACGGCTGCGTGAAGGCTGGTGGTAGCGTGGCCGCCTCCATGGATCGCAGAGGGTTCTTGCAAGGCACCGCCGCGGCGGCGTGGATGCTCGGGTGCCGACCCGACGAGCCCGACCAAGATCACTCCGAGCCCCCACTCGCCGCGCCCGAGCCTGCGCTCGGCGACCGGCCCGCTGCTTCGCCGACACCCGAGAGAGTCACGCCCGATCCGATCGCCGAGCTCGACGCCGAGTTCCCCGAGTGGACGCTCGGCGAGGACAGCAGCTCGCCGGACACGGTATTGATGTTTCGGGGCGATCCCAGCCACACCTTTCAAGGCACGGGTCCGCTGCGCGAGCAGCCCGAGCTGGCCTGGCGAAGCAAGCTCGGCGAGTCCCGCGGCCGGCGATCCGACGGCAGCCTCTATCACTGGCTGGGGACCGGCTGGACTGGCCAGGCGGTCCTCTGGGGCCGACGAGTGTTCATCGGAGCGCTCGACGGCAAGCTGCATTGCTTCGACACCCAAACCGGAGCGACGATTTGGGTCTACGAGAGCGGCGGATTGTTCAAGGGCTCCTGCTGCTTTTACCGGGGGCGGCTGTACGCCGGCAATGTCGACAATCGCATTCGCTGCATCGACGCGCGCGACGGATCGCTGGTCTGGAATTGGTACAATCCCCGCGACTGCGACTCTTCACCGTGCGTGGTCGCAGGCAAGCTGTACATTGGCGGTGAGGACGGGCGGCTCAAGTGCTTCGATCCCGCGACCGGCGATCTGCACTGGCAGCTCGCGCTCGGCGAGGGCAAGCGGGCGCAGCCGGGTTCGGGCGGGATCGAGTCCTCGCCTGCGCTCGCCGACGGCGAGGTGTTCGTGGGCCACTACGACGGCTACCTGCTGTGCGCCGACGCGAGCACTGGCGTCGAGAGGTGGCGGGCCGCGACCGGGGCCGACACCGACGCGTCCCCGGTGATCGTCGGCGATCGGGTGTACATCGCCGCGCAGACCGAGTCGCCGTACCTGCGCTGCTTCGACCGCAGCGCGAGCGGGGCCTTGGTGTGGGAGTTCGCCAACAAGCGCGGCTTCTGGGCCACGCCCGCGCTCGCCGGCGGGCGCGTATACATCGGTGGCCACGACGGCGTGATGTACTGCCTCGACGCCAGCAGCGGTCGCGTGATCTGGACCTTCGCGGCGGGCGGGCCGATCTGGAGCTCGGCCTGCGTGGTCGATGGCAAGGTTCTGTTCGGCTCGCATGATCCGTACCTGCGCATGCTGGACGCGAGCAGCGGCGCGGAGCTCTGGCGCTACGAGATGGGCGCGCGCACGCTCTCGACCGCGTGCGTGGTCGGGGGGCGGATCTACTTGGGCTCGGGCAACGGGTGGTTTCACTGCTTCGCGTAGCGACCTGATACCCTGGCCGCCATGAGCTACGGACTCATGGTCTACTCCGTGAATCTCGACCATGTCGTCACCGCCGTGCTGGGCAGCAACGACGACGCGCTGCTGCGCACGATCCTCCAGCGCTTCCGCACCGACTTGCAGCAGCTCGCCGAGTGGTTCGAGGACGAGATCGAAGACGGCGCCCCGACGCCAGCCGAGGCCGTGGGCGCGCTGATCCGCGGCGAGGCGCTGGAGGACTACGGCTTCATGTACGCGTACGCGTTCGAGCTGATCGTTCGCCACTTCGGTCGCCCGCTCGACAACGGGCCGTTCTATCCGTGTGATACGGAGTTTCTCGAGGACGTCGACGCGGCGCTGGCCGATCTCGGTGCGCCGGACGAGCTGCTCACCGAGTCGCTGCAGTACGGCGACCTGCCGGTCGAGCTGCCGCCGCCCGACGACTTTCCGGGATCCGGGCATTGGCCGGCGTCGCTCGTCGCGACTGCACACGCGCAGATCGGCGACGCGGAGGTTCCGGACACGCTGGACGAGTCGGTCGCCGAAGCGGTGACGGCCGTGCAAGGCTGGCTGCGCGAGGCGGCGAGCCGCGGCGAGGCGATCGTCGGCTTCTATTATTGATCCGCTCAGAGCCCGACGACGTCGTCGTGGACGACCAGCACCCAGGTCAGCTCGAGCTGCTCGTGGCCGAAGCCCTTCAGCTCGGCGGTCCAGGTCACGAAGCCGTCGTCATCTGCCGTCTCACGGTGAGTGGCCTCAATTAGCTCGACCTCGACCTTGGCGACCTCGGACACCGCCATGCGCTCGGTGACCTCGATCGTCGCGGGTGTGGGCGCGAGGTTGCTGAGCAGCACGCGGACGCGCCTGGGCTTGCGGGTCCAGCTGCTCATTATCTTGCGCTCATGCTCGAGCGCCTCGACGGTGCGACTGACTCGCAGCGCGGGGTCGGGGCCCCAGCCGAGCTCGAAGCGCTCGCCGGGGGCAATGAAGAGGATCGAGGTGCGGCCGACCATGCCGCTGTTGCGGATCAGATCGACGGGGCCGGCGAGCAGCGGGTGCTCGGCGGCGTTGACCTGGCGGCTGCGCAGCATCACGGCCTCGACGCGCTCGGGCATGCAGATCAGCGCGGTCTCGGCCGGGGTCTCGAATTGGAAGATCGGCACGCGATAGGGCCGGCCGTCGCTCGGGACCGTGGCCTTGACCCGACCGCGCAGGCCGAGCGCCTCGCCGCCGTCGTCGATGCCCGGTAGCTCGTTGTTGGCGACCTTCTTCTTGCCACCTTCGCCGGCGCCGAGGCCTGCGGTGTGGATGGTCTGATCGCGAGCTTCGACCTCGACGGCCGGGCCCTTCTTGCGCATGCGCAGGTAGTCGGTCGCGAGCGTCGGCGGCGTGACGCCCAGCGAGGGGCGCTCGGTCGAGAAGATCAGCTGGACGTCGCGCCAGTCTTCGCCGGTGTTCTGCCAGACCGCGCCTTCGCAGGTGAACGCGAGCTTGGCCTCGGACTCGATCAGGCGTGCCGTGTGCCACGGCCGCCAGAGCGCGCCGGGGACCAAGTAGTCGATCGAGAGCTCGACGCGACGGGCGATCGGCTCGGGGTTGATGAGCTCGAGCTCGAGCTGCGCCTCGACGTGGGTGGCCAGCGAGCTGCTCGCGCTCTCCAGGGTCTCGAGGTCTTTGATCTCGCGGCTGAGCGTCTCGTGCTCGTGGCCCATGCGGCGCAGCGCCAGCGTCAGCTCGAGCTGGGCGGCCTCGAGCTGATCGATCTGCTCGGCCCAGCGGCGACGATCCTGGGCGGCCCAGCTGACGTCCTCGGTGATCTCGGTGATGGTGAGATCGAGCAGCTGGTTGAGCGAGGCGTGATCGTTCTGGGCGCGGGCGCGGCGTTGCTCGAGCTGCTCGAGCTCGGTCTGCTTGGCGCGTCGACGCTC
>DATLLB010000230.1:0-6703 GCA_035538075.1 Enhygromyxa sp. | reverse complement strand
TAGAAGCCCTCCGTGAACGCGAGCGCGGCTCGATCATCGACCACTCCGTCGAGCGCGACCAAGGTCGGCACCCTGACGATCGCCGCGCTCGCGTCGGCGCTCCAGCACGCATTGAGGACCACGCAGCGCAGCCGACCGTTGGGCGCGGCGTACTCGTCGAGCAGCGCTGCGAGCTCGGTCGGAGGAACGACCACGTGGCGGCCGTCATCGAGGATGATACCCAGCGGATCTCCGTGGCTGGCGATGTGCACGACGTCGTATCGACCCTCGAGCAGCGCGCGCGAGAGATCGCCGAATGACGCCGCGACGCGCACCTCCAACTCGAGGAAGTCGCGCCGCTTCGAGCGAGCGATCGCCTCACGAATCACGCGTTGCTCACGGTCGACGGCGAGGCGATCCAGATCTCGGGGGTTGGCCGACACGAACAAGATTCGCAGCGGGCCGGACGGACGCTCGAACGGCCTGCGCGCGGCGATCGGTGCTGCGCCGGGCGGCCGCGCGAGTGAGGCAAGCAACTCGAGAGCTTCGGCATCGGAGTCGTACGGAATCGCGGAGATCCCCGCTTCATCGAGCTTGGCGCGGCTCGAGGGACGCAGCTCGGCGCGACGGAGCAGCGCCCAGTGTTGGGGCGGCGCACTCTCGGACAGGGCGCGGACGTGCGCGATCACTTCGTCGAAGATCGGATCGTCGATCGTCGTGCCCACGAACAGCATCGGCTTGCCGAGAAACAGTGCGCGCAAGACCCTGGTGTAGACCGGATCGCGGTGACCGACGCGGGCTCGCTGCTCGCGGGTCAGCACCCAGCTTCCGCGCTCGTGCAGCGTGCCGCCGAGCTTGAGCAGCCAATTGTCGCGCTGGAGCAGACCCATGCTCGGCCGCACATGGGCGACCAAGCGCGACTCGAACGCGCGCTCGAGCAGGCGATCGAGGTTGGGCGTGACCACGCCCTGCAGTCGCGGACCGAGACCGGCGAGCACTCGGGCGAGCGGTGGCGGAGCCAGATCGTCGTCGCGGAGCGCTCGCTCGACCTCGCGACCGAAGCGCGCGGGAGTCAGATCGCGCTCGAGCTCCGTGAACGCGTCGGCGAGCTCGCCACCGTCGGCGAGCGAGGCGAGCTCGTGTCGACGCCAGACTGGCGTCTCTTCGGGGAGCGCATCGACGAGGAGGTGAGCGAGCTCGCGGCGAGAGGGCAACCCCGCCGCGCGCGAGAGCTCGGGTCCAACGTACACGACGAGCGGGGTCGAGAGCGCACGGAGCTGGTCGAGATCGGTGTCGTAGGGCATGGCTCAGTCGTCGCGGCAGGTGGGGGGCAGGAAGCTCGAGCTGGTCGTGGTGTTGGCGAGCCGCCGACACGCGAGCTCGAGCAGTGCTTCGGGGGAGATTGGCGTGGCGAGCACGTTGCCGTCGGCGCAGCCGGCCGCGAGCCAATCACCGTGCGGAGAAAATTCGAGGGCGGTGACGGCATGACCGGAGCAATCGAGCGCGAACTGCCGCTGCACCACGCCGTCGCGATTCCACACCATGATCACGCCTCGTTCGTCGCCGGCGGCGATCCACTCGGCGCTCGCAGACAGTGCGACGGACTCGACGTTGTAGCCCCGCATCGTCAGCTCGAGCGGCTTCGCCAGGCGAGAATCCAGCGCCCAGACGCGTACGAGGTTGTCGTTGCCGCCGCTGACGAGCGTCCGGCCGCTGTCGCCAAAGTCGAGGCTCGTCACCGTGCCCTCGTGTTCGCTCGGCAGCTGTGCTCGATCGGTCACGCCGGTGGCGTCGAGCTCGAGCAACTCGATCGCCCCGTCGCTGGTGCCGAGCGCGAGTCGATCACCGGTGGGCGACCACGCGAGCGAGGCGACGTCGCTCTGTGTGCTCGCAATCGCGAGCAGCTGCGGCCGCGCACCCGTGAGCGCCCAGATCTGTACGTCCCGCGCCGAGCTGCAGGCGACCGCGAGACGATCACCGCTTGCCGAGAATGTCGCGATCTTCGACCCGCACAGGGTCTCGCTCGGCGCCGCGCCGAGCGGGCCCTGCTCGTCCCAGCGAAGCAGTCCAGACGTGGACAACGCCAGGTTGGGACGCTGCGAGTCCCCGCTCGCCAACGCCAGGATCGAGCCGGACAGCTCGTGCTCGCGCGGGGGACTCGGGTCACCAATGTGCCACGCGTGAACGTTGCCAACCGTGCTGCCCGAGTACAGCTCATGCTCATCGTCGACCGAGAACCGCAACGAGCGAACCATGCCCTCGTGCGGGATCGGGTCTTGCCAGTGGCGTTGGGAGTCGACGACCCAGTGAATGACCGCGCCGGCCGAAGTATGCGTGACGATGTCGGCGAGACCCGAGCGGGTCGACGGCGTGTAGTGCAGCGACACCGCCGGGCTCTCGAGGTCGAAGCGGGCGACGTCGCGCCCGCTCGCCAGCGCGTGCAAGACCGCGTGGTGGCCCGCATCGGCGGCGAGCAGCCACGCGCTGCCGGGCGAGAAGCGAGGAGTGACCTCCAGCTCGAGGTCGGCGATCTGGGTGGATGCCTTCAGGTTCACGTCGACGATCGCCAGCTGTGTATCCGTTGAGGTCGTCGCCAACGAATTTCCGTCGGGCGAGAACCACACGCGGGCGTGGTCCTTCGGCTGTTGGACGGCGACCGTGAGCGGTGGGCTGGCCGGCTCGCCGGTTGCGAGCGACCAGAGCCGCGTACGGTTGTCGTCCGCGATGCTGGCGACGAGCTCGCCATCGGGTGAGACCGCGAGATCGCGCAGGTAGCCGGGCACGTGAATCGGCGCGCCGATGAACTCGCCGCTTTGCATGTCGATGGACGAGATCGTGCTGTTCGCCTCCGATGCGTCGCCGACGATCAGCCGGCCTGCTCGGCGCGGATGATCGAGCGCGATGAATTTCCCGCCCGTAATCAGCTCCCACACTAGCGAGCCATCCACCGAGGTCCGCAGCGCGAGCTTCGTGCCGCGCTTCTTGGTGGTCAGCAGCATCAGCCCGTCCGGTGAAAACTCGACCATCGCCCCGTCGAACACCGAACCAATCGGTCGACCTCGGCGATCGAACAACCAGACCTGCCCACCGCTACGCACCGCGACTCGATCGCGGCGCGACGAGACCCGGATGTCATCGACGGTGCCTGATATCGTCGTGACATCGAGCAACTGACGAGTGTCCAAGCTCCAGCGCTGCACTGCGCCGTCGCTCCGGCCGATCCAGGCCTCGCGCGCGTGCTCGTCGACCGCGACCGCCTCGATGTCCGCCCCCACCAGGCGACCGAGCTCGCCGACGATCACCTCGCATCGCGCCACCTCCTGCAGGAGCTCGAGCTCGTCGGGCAGCTCTCGCAGCAGCTTGTCGAGCGCTGCCCGGCATTGCTGTTGGTCCAACAATCGCCGGATCGCTGCACGCCGCTCATTGTGCTGATTCGTCTGTTGCTCCCGATCCAGCTGGCCTGCGGTCACTTGCTGCTGGGCCTGGGCTTCACCGAGCTCGATCGCCGTTCGCTCCCGGTCCGTTTGCGCGTCGAGGAGCTCCGAGCGGCCTCTGTCCACGAGAGCGATGACGACCGCAGAGGCGCCGAGCCACGCACTCACGCGCACCCGCAGCGCCGTCCGCATGGCGCGTTGATACTCCCGCTGCTCGGAGGCCGACTTCCCATGCGGCCGGCCGCGCAGCAGCTCACGGCGCTCCGGTCCGCGCGGGAGGCTTCGCCATGGCTTGGCCTGATCGATCCAAGCCGCCGTGCGTCGGGCCAGCGACTCGTCGCGGGCGAGCTGCGCTCGATCGGCCGCGATCCATCCGCGCAGCGTGTCCCACTCGCGCAGTAGAGCCTCGTGAACGAGATCCACGAGGATCTCGGCGCTCTCGTGGCGAATCACGATGATCCGCGGCCCGGTGGCGCCGGACAACAACTGCAGGAGCTGCTCGCCGCCATGGTCACCGCCAGCGAGCGTCTGCGCTTCGAGTCGGCTAAGCGTCCGTCGGGTCAAGCGACCGCCGTCGAGATTGACCATCGCCATCAGCAATTGCTTGGTCCGCCCGCGTTGCTGGACGTCGAGGGTCGCGAGCAAGGCGTCTGCGCTGCGACTGAGCGCCCCCGAGACGCCGCCGAGGGCCTCGTATTCGGCGAGGCTAATCTCGCCATCGTCAGCGGCGCCAGCGTCCCACAAGCCGCGCAGAACGTGAGCGACGAGCGGCAGCGCAGCATCGTCGGTTCGAACGATCCCGTCCTCGTCGGTCCGGCCACGATCGAGGTGTTGCTCGGCGTCGCTGGCGATGCGTTCGACCAGCTGGCCGTCGAAGCGAACGCCGACCTGCAGCGCCGGCTCGGCGATCGCCACGCGCAACCCGACTCGAGAGATCGGTGCGAGCGTGTAGCGCTCGGCGTGCTCGTTGAGTAGCCGCCCGAGCGCAGGAATTGTCGTCGTCAACGCGGCGGTGAAGTCCGAGCGCAGGGTCGTGACCACGTAGACCAGCTGCTGCTCGAGCAGTATCGACAGACAGGCAGCGAAGCTCGAGCGCTCGCCCGACGCGGACGAGGTCACGAGCTCCTCGAGCTGGTCGATCACCAGCAACAAGGCCGTGCCCGGGGGCACGTGCTCGCGCACGAACACCGCGACGCTCGACGGGGCGTCGAGGACCGGAGTTTGGGAGTCCGTCGCTTGCAACCTGGCCGACTCGGCCTCGCTTGCCAGCGCGGTCGCGAGCGCGTCGACGAGCGCATACAGGGGACGGCGGCCCGGGCGAAGTGAAGCGACTCGCCAGCGGGTCGGCGTCCCCTCGGCGAACCCTCGGCGGAGTGCAGGGACCAGTCCGGCGTGCACGAACGAGCTCTTGCCGACGCCGCTGGAGCCGTCGATGGCCAGCCAGCGTCGGTGTCGTTTCCCAGGGCCGCCGAGTCGCGCCGCGGCGGCACTGATCTCCGAGCAACGGCCGTGAAACACCGCCGATAGCTCGTGATCGAAAGGCTGGAGACCTGGGTAGGGGCACCGGGGCAGCGGCTGGTCGCCAGCGTCGCGTTCACGATGCCCGCCTGCAAGCGCGTCGAGTAGCGCCTGCGCGCCGCCTGTGAGCACCACGAACCCTCGGCTCTCGATCTGTGCCCGTTGCTCGCCGGTACATTGATCGAGGACGACAAAGTGGGTTGGTAGCGGCTCACCGGGCTCCGCGAGCCCGCCCAGCGAAAACAAGCGTTCGCTCAGCGCGTCGCGCGGGTCGAACCCGACAAACAGCAGACAGTGAGAGCGATACGCCACCGCGAGCAGCTGGCCACGTGCCGAGCGCTCGTCGAATTCGCGTTGGCGGGCCGCTCGCGTCAGCACCCAAGTCTCCGGGAATTCGAGCGTTCCGCACAGCTTGACGATTAGCTTGCGTCGCCGGGTCAGGTCCAACTGGGCCGTCGAGAAGCTCGGCCAGACGTCGGCGAAGGCCCGTTCGAGCAGGCGATCGAGGCCGGTGGTGTAGACCGCCCGCAGCCGCGGCTCGAGTGCGGCGATCGAGTACGCGAGCGGTGGAATCGGCCGATGGAGTTGACTCAATTCGCGCTCCACGACTCGCTGAAAACGCGGGCCGAGTCGCCGTTCGAGCGCTTCGAGGGCCTCCTCCGTCCGGCCCGCATCAATCCATTCGCGAATCGTCGTCTCGTCGAGGCTGCGGCCGTGGGCCTTGGCGTCGGCGAGCAGTCTATGCGCGAGCTCGGTCATGCTCGGGAGCCCTGCCGCGAGACCGAGCTGGGGGCCGGCGCACACGATCAGCTCTCCACGCTCGAGCGCCTCGAGAAGCTCGATGGGGATCATTGGAATGTTCTGCCGCTCCAAACCATCGAATGGTACTCCCATCCTCGATTCTGTGCGCGAGGTCGATTGTGGGATCGGTGGAATCAAAACGATCAGCGACGAGCAAACTCACTCGTTGCGCGAAATCGCCAATTGATCGTCGTGACAATGGCCTACGAGGATGGTTGCTGGCGTGGAGCGGGATCGAGCCAGTAGTGGAATACCTGCGCGCACCAGTCCGACGCCAGCAACGGCCCGGTCCGTGGTCGTGGCTCACTCAGCACTCGCCGCGTCGTCGCGGAGCGGGGGCGAGCTTCGCCGTGCGAGCGTTGCTCGATCGAGTCGCCGACGAGGTGGCCGAGGGCGATGGGCCGCCGACTCGCGAGCAGGACCAACGCCGCGCGATGGGGGCGATCGCTGACGACTCCGACCGGCCAACTTGGCTCGATTGCTCGGTCTCCACGCCGGAGCTCGCCGAGTTCGTATCGCTCACCGGCGAGAATCTCACGACCGTCGGGCTCTGCGGCATCGACCAAAGTCGGGCGGCCTGTGACGTCGATACCGACGAGGGTCACGAACCAGCTTTGGCGCGCGTGCGAGCGCACGAGCAAGTTCAGGCGGTCACCCACGTGCAGCCGCGCTGGCTCATGCAGCGGCAGCAGTTCCGGTCGCTGGATGGCTCCGCGCAGGCGGCTGACATCGAGCTGGATGGGCGCATCCAGATCGGCTCGCTCGCTCGCGACGGCGAGCAGCCGGCGTGATCGAGCCCAGTCCTCGGCGTGCTCGATCGCCTGCGCACGCCCACGCGCGTCCGCACGGAAGGTCGACGGCGCGTATTGGTCGTCCTCGGCTCGAAGCTCGAGTTGATCCTGGTCGATCTGGCAAATGGCCAATCCCGAGTCGCCGTGACCGACGACGGGGCTGAGCCACGCCGACTGAGC
>DATLLB010000229.1:0-2278 GCA_035538075.1 Enhygromyxa sp. | reverse complement strand
ACCGTCCAGTTGACGCGCGGGTTGTTCGAGAACCGGACGGCGATGCTGGGCTTGGCCGCGAGCCGCACTCGCGTGCCGGAGCGGCTCTTTCGCACGGTGCCGTACGCGGGGAGCATGTTGAGATACCACTTGTCGGGCATGATCGAGCTCCTATGCGTTAGCGATGACCCTCGAGCAGACTCGCGACGCGACGCTGCTCGCCGAGCAGCTCGAGGTCGGGGTCGCGCTCGAGGTGCTGGAAGTGCTCGCGCAGCGCAGCCTCGGCCGCGTCGGGCTGCTTGGATCCGGCCGCGTAGGCGGCCAGCTCCGCGGCCGTCTGCGCATGGACGCGGCGCAGCGCGTCCTCGCGTAGCCATCGCAGCGCGCCTCGCTGCACGCCCGCGCGGCTGAGCATGCACGCGGCGTTATAGAGGTGGCAGGCGTCGACGTGGGTCCGCAGCTCGCGATCGTGAGCGAGCACGGCCTCGAACAACGCGACTGCCTCGATCGGCCGATCGAGGCGCGCGAGCGTGTAGGCGTCGAGCAGCCGCGCGAGTGGATCGTCGAGCGCGATCGGATCCTCGACGACCGGCACCGGCAGCGCGTCGGTCCCCAGCACCACGCTCTCCGAGCACAGGCTGTCACACGACAGATGCACGAACAGCGGCTCGCCGTGCAGCGGGTAGTCGACGACCGCGCCGAGATCGAAGCAGAAGCTCAGGCTCGCATGCACGCCGTCGCCGAGCGGCTGCCACGGCAGCGGCCGGGCCAGCGTCGACGCCCGCCACAGCGAGGCGATCTGCACGATCTGATCGGCGCTGGTGATCGCCGTGACGTGGAGGTTGCGGAGCCAAGCGGGATCGAGCTTGCCGACGTGGGCGAGCGTGATGCGAGCGTGCAGCCACGCGACCCGACCACAGCGACCGCGCGGCTGTGCGAGCACCAGCCCCGGCCGGCGCAGCGGCGCGGGCGAGTCGGCGCGCGGAGGATGAACGATGGGGATCGGCGTGCGCATGATCAGGCGCTCGGGAGCGACAGGTGAACGCGCTGCGAGTGGAACTCGCGGAGGTGCGCTTGAAACCACAGGCCCGGGTGTCCGGGCGTCGGCACCACGTGCAGCTCGACCGGCGCGTTGACCCACCCGCGCACGAACACGCCGCCGCGCTCGCCCGAGTCGCCCTCGAAGTTGGGCGACATCGGGCGCAGGAAGTCGAGGCTCGGATCGATCATGCGAAACGCCGCCGCGCGCCCGCTGCCGAGCTCCTCGACCGTCACCACGATCGCGCGCGAGGCCAGCTTGAACGCGTAGAAGAGCTCGCCGTCGAGGCCGACGGTCGCGTGCAGCATCAGCGCGACGCTGTCGGGGCCGCAGGCCATGCGACCGAGCGCGAGCCCGACCCCGGGCTCGTCAGCCTCGACCTCGGGCGACTCGCGGACCTCGCGAAACGTGAACGAATCGGGGAACCGGTAGGCCAGGCGATCCATCAGTCGTCCTCCGCTTCGTCGCGCCCGTCCCACGCGTCGGACAGCTGCTCGAGCTCCCAGTCGTCGTCCTCGCTCGGCGTCGGCTCGGTGCTGCCACCACCACCGCCGCCCGCGTCGAAGCCCATCGCCATGAACGCGCCGCCGGACCACGCGAGCGGCTCGCTCACGGCCGGGAGCTCGCCGACGGCTTCGAGCTCCTCGAGCTCCCAGTCGTCGGGATCGATGATCCAATCGACGTGCTCGTACTCTTGCTCGGGTCCGTCGAGCTCGGGATCGTGGAGCGCCTCGAGCTCCCAGTCCTCGTCCGGTGGCGGCTCGCTGCCGCCGTCGCCGAAGCCGACGGCCATCAGCGTGAGCCCGCCCCACGCGAGCGGCGGCGACGAGGGTGGGCGCTCGCCGAGCGCGTCGAGCTCGATCAGATCCCAGGGCGGCAGGCGGATCTCGTGGCGTTGATCGAGCGCGAGCGCGAGCTCCGACTGGCCGACTTCGAGGTTGTGGGTGGTGGACATCTCGATCTCGATCAGCGCAGCAGGTTGCGAGGGTCGCGAGCGTCGCCGAGCGGCTCGAGGTCGGGATCGCGAGCGAGGTGGGCGAAGTGCTCGCGCAGCGCAGCGGCCTCTTGCGCGCGTGCGGACGCGAGCTCGGGTGGCTCGGGGGTGGTCACGGTCAGCGACTCGATCACCGCGGCGATGCGCGGCTGAGCGCGGTGGCGCGTGTCGGCGCGCAGCAGCTCGAGCGCGCGCTCGAGCTGGCCGAGCCGCGTCAGCACGCACGCGTAGTTGTAGCGGTGACAGCCGTCGAGATCGTCGCTGCG
>DATLLB010000228.1:0-6652 GCA_035538075.1 Enhygromyxa sp. | reverse complement strand
TACCGGCCCACGCACCCGTCCGAGCGCGAGTGCATCTTCCCGTATCCGACCGAGAGCGGGCTCAGCCAAAACCACGACTGCGAGCCGCAGTGGTTCACCGGTGGCGCGAGCGTGGCCGACGTCGACGACGACGGCTGGCCCGACATCTACATGACCCGGCTCGCGGCGCCCGATCACCTGTTTCACAACCAGGGCGACGGGACCTTCGTGGACATCGCCGCCGCGGTCGGGCTCGGCGGCTGCAGCTTCAGCAACGGCTCGGTGTTCGGCGACATCGACGAGGACGGCGATCTCGATCTGCTGGTCACCAGCGTCGGCGCGCACAGCTACGCGCTGTGGGTCAACCAGCTGCGCGAGACCGGCGAGCTCGCGTTCGAGCAGCAAGCCGAGGAGCGCGGGTTTGCGATGAGCTCGAGCTTCGTGCACTCGGGCCAGAGCGTGACGCTCGGCGACTACGATCGCGACGGCTGGCTCGACGCGCACATCAACGAGTGGCTGCGGATCGAGCACACGCCCGCGCCCGGCGATCTCGAGCATGCGCTGCACGGCGGCCGGCTCCTGCACAACCTCGGCGACGGCACCTTCGAGGACGTGAGCGCGGCGCTCGGCGTCGAGCTGCACACGCTCGACGAGGACGGCGTGTTCGCGTTCTCCAGCACCTTCGTGGACGTCGACGGCGACGGCTGGCAAGACCTCGCGATCGCGATCGATTTTCACCGCTCGCGCATGTTCTGGAACGAAGGCGGCGCGGGCTTCCTCGACGGCACGATCGCGGCCGAGGTCAACCGCGAGTCGAACGCGATGGGCTCGACCTGGGCCGACCTCGATCGCGACGGCGACCTCGACTGGTTCGTGACCTCGATCGCCGAGCTCGACGACGACTGCGACAGCGACACCGAGCCATGCTGGGCCGGCACCGGCAACCGCCTCTACAGCTACGCGGGCGGGCGCACGTTCGCAGGTGCGGTCGACGAGGTCGGCGTGCGTGACGGCGCGTGGGCGTGGGGCACCGCGTTCTTCGACGCCGACAACGACGGCGATCAGGATCTCGCGCTGACCAACGGCTGGCCGGGTCGCGACCTCAACGGCGGCTTCTATCACCACGACACGCCCGCGCGCCTGTGGATCCACGACGGCATGCCGATGAGCGAGCAAGCGCTGCTGCGCGGCGTCGAGGATCGCGGCCAAGGTCGCGGCCTGGTCACCTTCGACTACGATCGCGACGGCGATCTCGATCTGCTGCTCATCAATCACGCCGGGCCGCCCCGACTGTTTCGCAACGACGGCGGCAATCGAAACCCGTGGTTGCGCGTGGCCGTCGAGGGCACGGTGTCCAACCGCGACGGGCGTGGGGCCAAGATCCGCGTCCAGGTCGAACCCGAGGGTCCGTGGCAGATCCGCGAGGTCGGCGTGGGCAGCCATTTTCTGGGTGAGGGCGAGCTGATCCAGCACTTTGGGATCGGTCCGGGCTTCGATCCGCAGGTCGACACGGTGGCGCGGGTCGAGGTCGAGTGGCCGGCCAGCGGCATCGTGCAGACCTTCGAGGGCGTCGCCGGCAACCAGACGCTCACCGTCGTCGAAGCCGAGTAGTGAGCGCGTCTACGAAATACCTGGAGCGCTTCGCCGAGCCCGAGGCCCGGCTGCGCGAGCTCGACGGCCTGCGCCCGCACGGACCCTGGGCGCACGCGATCGCGATCCCGGCTCGCCGCGAGCAGAGCAGCGCGTGCCTGCGCGCGGTCGCGGCTCCGGCCACGCGTGCCCGTGTCTTGGTCGTGCTGGTCGTCAACGCCGGCGAAGATGCAGACGATCGGCGCAGCAACGCCGCGCTGCTGACCGAGCTCGAAGCCCGAGCCCCGGAGTGCTGGCGCGCTCCGGGGCTCTCGCTGCATCGCCTCGACGCGCCCGAGCTCGACGTGCTGCTCGTCGATCGCTCGACGCCGCCGCGCAACTTCGCGTCGCGCGACGGAGTCGGGCTCGCGCGCAAGCTCGGCGCCGATCTGATCGCCAGGTTGATCGCCGATCGCCTGATCGCGTCGCCGTGGATCCACACCACCGACGCCGACGTCGAGCTACCGGCCGAGCACTTCGAGCGCGTCGCCAACCTGACCCCGGGCGCCGCGGTGGCGCCCTTTCGGCATGTCGAAGCCGGCGACGCAGCGACGCACGCGGCCACCCAGCGCTACGAGCTGAGCCTGCGCTACTACGTGCTCGGTCTGCGCAGCGCAGGATCGCCGTATGCCTTCCAGACGATCGGCAGCCTGATCAGCGTGGCTGCGTCGAGCTACGCGATCGCGCGCGGCTTCCCGCGTCGGCAGGCTGGCGAGGACTTCTACATGCTCAACAAGCTCGCCAAGCTCGGTCCGGTTCACCGACTCGGCGGTGAGCCGGTGCAGATCCGATCGCGCCGCTCCAGCCGCGCGCCGTTCGGCACTGGCCCGGCCGTCGAGGCGCTGTTGGCCGGCAAGCCGCACGAGGTCTACGACCCCCGCACCTTCGACGTGCTCGGTCGGGCGCTGCGATCCTTGGCCAGCGGGTGTGGTCTGTCGAGCGAGCTGGTCCGTGAGCACCCCGAGCTGACGAGCTGGCGAGACAGCGCGGATCAGCTGAAACGACGCTACGGCCCCAACCAGCTGCGCGTGCGGGTGCGCGAGCACTTCGACGGCTTTCGCACGCTGAAGCTAATTCACGCGCTGACCTCTCGGTGGCCGAAGCTGCCGTGGGAAGGCGCCATCGTACGAGCACCATTTCTCGATTTGGCGAGCGGGCATACGCTCGATTGGCAATGCGATCAGCTCTACGCGCTCGAGTCGGTGGGCTGCTAAGCTTGCATCGTGCGTGTCAGTGCAGGCGTGACGTTCGCGATGGTGCTCGTCTCGAGCACGTGCATCTCGTCCGTCATGGGGTGCATCATGGGCAATCCGGCCTTCGATCTCCCCGAGGACACGCGTGGTGATGGCGATGGCGACGGTGATGGTGACGACGAGGGTGTGAGCAGCGACGGCGAGAGTGCTGGGGATGGGGATGGCGACGGCGATGGCGATGGCGACGTAACTGGTGATGGCGATGGCGATGGCGATGGCGATCCCAAGTGCGGCGATGGGATCCACGACATCGGTGAGCAGTGCGATCTGGGCCCGGCCAACGACGACTTCGCCGAGTGCACGCGCGCGTGTCAGCTGGCCAAGTGTGGCGACGGCTTCATGCAGTCGGTGATGGGCGAGAGCTGCGATCTCGGCCCGCTCAACGGCAACGGCAGCCCATGTCGTGAGGACTGCGAGGTCAACGTCTGCGGTGACGGCTACCTCGGTCCCGGTGAAGCCTGCGAGATCAACCACCGCAACTGCTCGCAGGAGTGCACGCTGCGCAGCTGCGGCAACGGCTTCATCGACGAGCAGGAGCAGTGCGACGACGGCAACGACAGCAACTTCGACACGTGCACGAACATCTGCACGTTCCCCGTCTGCGGGGACAACATCACGCAGCCGGGCGAGGAGTGCGACGACGGCAACGCGCAGAACGACGACTCCTGCCTGGCCAACTGCGCGTCCGCCAAGTGTGGCGACGGCTTGATCCACCAGGGCGTCGAGGAGTGCGACACCGACAACCTCGCCGGCATGTCGTGCGTCGACTTCGACGAGATCTTCGGCGAGCTGAAGTGCAACCAGTGCGAGTTCGATCTGTCCGGCTGCCTGGTCTGTCTGCCGCTCGGCGGGCCCTGTCAGAACACCGACGATTGCTGCCAGGATGGGCTCGTCTCGATCTGTCTGAACTTCACCTGCGTCAATCTGTGAGCGCGTTCATTGCGGCCAGCGCCACTCGAGCGCGGCGCGGAGCGGGGCCACGCTCGTGACCTGCAGGCCGAGCGCCGCGCCGGTCGCGAAGTTGGAGACCGCGAGGTTGAGCAGCAACGACGCAGCCGTCGACATGAACGGCTGGTGGCCGACGACCAGCACCGACGCCTCCGAATCCAGCCCTGCGAGCGCGCCGGCCAGCGAATCGGTCGGGCTGTCGGGATAGAGATCGTCGCGCGCCTCGACCACGCCCTCGAACTCGAGCGGCGCCACGATCAGCTCGGCGGTCTGCACCGCGCGCACGAACGGACTGCACCACACTTGCGTCGGCGAGACACCGCGCTCCGCCAGCGCTCGTCCAGTCGCCGCGGCTTGGCGCCGACCTTCGATCGACAGCGGGCGTCCAGGGTCACCGAGCGGCGAGGAAGTGATTGCGTCGCCGTGGCGAATCAGAGTGACGCGCATGCGCGGGCAGGCTACTTCGAGTTCGCGCAGCACGACAGTTTGCAGCGTTTGCGACGCGTGTACCTAAGACCGAAAGTCGCCACATTTCACGCGTGAATCGCGAGTACACGTGACAACACGTCGAGGCCGCGGGTCGAAACCGCGAGCGCGAGCGCGACGATGCTGCGCGCGCGCTCGCTGGTCCGCCGCAATCGCACCCCTGGGTGGAGTCGCCGCGGGCGCCACGTCGTGACGCTACCATGCCGCCGTGGCTCGCCCCGACTACCGGACCGATCCTCGCTTTCGCGTCGTCACCGGCGTGTGTCCGCACGATTGTCCCGACAGCTGCGCTTGGGAGGTCGCGGTCGAGCGTGCGAGCGAGCGAGCGGTCGACATCTGGGGGCACGCCGGCCACCCGTTCACCGCGGGCAAGCTGTGCGGCAAGGTCGACAACTACCTCGAGCGCACGTATCACCGCGAGCGGCTGAGCACGCCGCTGCGACGCGTCGGCGCCAAGGGGGAAGGGCGCTTCGAGCCGATCACCTGGGACGCTGCGATCGCAGAGATCGCCGCGCGAACCAACGCCGTGATCGAGCGCCACGGCCCCGAGGCGGTGCTGCAGTACTCGTATGCCGGGACCATGGGCCTCTTGCAGGGCGAGGGCATGGCCCAGCGCTTCTTTCATCGGCTCGGGGCCACGCGGCTCGCTCGGACCATCTGCGCGAGCGCAGGCAAGCAGGGGCTCACCTACACGCTCGGTCGCTCGCTCGGCATGGACGCGCTGGACTTCGAGCACGCCGGCCTGATCTGGCTGTGGGGCAGCAACACGCTGACCAGCAACCTGCATCTGTGGCCGATCATTCAACGCGCGCGCAAGCGAGGGGCGCGGGTGGTCGTCATCGATCCGATCCGCACCCGCACCGCGCGAGCGGCCGACGAGTGGATCCCGATCCGCCCGGGCACCGACGCCGCGCTCGCGCTCGGGATCATGCACACGCTGATCGGCGAGGATCTCGTCGATCACGACTATGTCGCGCGTGCGACCGTGGGCTTCGAGCGGCTGCGCGAGCGCGTACGCGAGTGGCCGCCCGCGCGCGTCGAGGCCATCACCGGGATCCCGGCCGCGCGCATCGAGGCGCTCGCGCGCGAGTACGCGAGCGTGCGACCGGCCGCGATCCGCATCAATTATGGTCTCCAGCGTCATCGCGGCGGCGGCATGGCGGTCCGCAACATCGGCTGCTTGCCCGCGCTGATCGGCAGCTGGCGGGAGCGCGGCGGTGGGCTGCAGCTGTCGAGCTCGGGCAGCTTCGTGCTCGATCGCAGCGGGCTCGAGCGGCCGGATCTACTCGGTGATCGCAACCCGCGGACCTTCAACATGAACCGGCTCGGGCAGGCGCTCAGCCTCGATCCCGACGTTCGTCGCCAGGCGCACCTGCGCGAGCGGCCGATCGATCCGCTGCCCGAGCACGCCGGCCCGCCGGTCGAGGTGTTGTTCGTCTACAACTGCAACCCGGCTGCGGTCGCGCCGGATCAAGGCGCGGTGACCGAGGGGCTGCGGCGCGAGGATCTGTTCACGGTGGTGCTCGAGCACTTCGCCACCGACACGGTCGATTACGCCGACATCGTGCTGCCTGCGACCACGCAGCTCGAGCACTGGGACATTCTCAAGCCCTACGGACACCTGTACTTGGCGCTCAATCGTCCGGCGATTCCACCGGTCGGCGAGAGCCTGCCGAATTCGGAGATCTTCCGGCGAATCGCGCGAGCGATCGGTTTTGAAGATTCGTGCTTTGCCGAGGACGACGAGACGATCCTGGCGGAGTTCGTGGACTCGCAGCGCGATCCCGGCATGCGTGGGATCACCTGGGCGCGGCTGCTCGAAGATGGCTTTTGTCGGCTGAATGTGCCGGATCCCTATCTGCCATTTGCGGCCGGCGAGTTCCCGACTGCGAGCGGGCGCTGCGAGCTCGAAAGCGAGACCATGGCGCGCGACGGCTATGATCCGCTGCCCAGCTACATTCCGCCCGAGGTCGCCGGGATCGACGACTCCGAGACGCTGCACTGCATCTCGCCGCCGGCTCACTCGTTCTTGAACAGCACGTTCGTGAACATCGAGAAATTCGCCGCGCGCGAGAAGCAGCCGGTCTTGCTGATCCACCCCGACGACGCCGCCGCGCGTGGGATCGCGGACGACGTCGAGCTGGCGGTCGAGAACGGGCGCGGGCGCGTGCGCCTGCGGTCGCGCGTGAGCGACGAGGTCGTGCGCGGGACCGTGGTCGCGCCGAGCATCTGGTGGGCGAAGCTCAGCCTCGATCGGCGCAACATCAACTGGCTGAGCTCGCCGGAGGAGACCGACATGGGCGCGGGCGCGCTGTTCTTCGACACGCCCGTGCGCGTGCGAGCGATCGCCGGGTGAG
>DATLLB010000227.1:0-8646 GCA_035538075.1 Enhygromyxa sp. | reverse complement strand
TCTCGATCGTCGGCGGCTTGGAGTCGAGGCCACGCACGACCACGCCGGTCGCATGGAGCTGCTCGAACACCACCGGGCCGACGCGCTCCAGAAATTCCGTGACCGACTTGGACAGCGCCGCGCTACGCCAGAGCGTGACCGAGAGGGTCATGGCGTTCCTCTATCGCGAGTGGCTGTGCGTGTCCACGAAATACCGTGACTATCATGAAATATCGTGAATCTTGTGACTCAGCTCCACGAGATATCGTGGCTGTTTTCATCGTGCGTGCAGCGAGATAGGCGAGATCACTCTCGATTCTGCCCGGGCACGAACCTTGTTTTAGCGGCCGTTCGTGCTCGCAGACCTGCTCCTGAGCGTGATTCTCGCAAGCGAGCCGGACCCGAATCGGGCCGAGGTCACCGCCAAGCCCGGCTCGGGCTTCACGGTCACCTCGGGCGACGGCAAGCACTCGGTCACGCTGCGCCCTCGCATTCAGCTGCGCGAGACCTTCACCTACGAAGACGACGCGCCGAGCAACGAGATCAACGTCAAGACGCTGCGCCTCAGCATCTCGGGCCACACGCTGAGCAAGGATCTCAAGTACCGGATCCAGCTCGCGTTCGGGTCCAAGGACTTCGAGCCCAACAACTACTCGCCGATCTTCGACGCGCACCTCGACTACACGCGGCTGAAGAGCCTGTCGATCCGCGTCGGACAATTCTTCGTGCCCTTCGATCGCGCCCGGACCACCCGCGAGTTCGCGCTGCAGCTGGTCGATCGCCAGCAGGTCGTGCGCGAGCTGACGCTCGACCGCGACGTCGGCCTGATGCTCTACAGCGACGATCTGATCGGTACCAAGGAGCGGATCGGCTACGCGCTGTTCGTCGGCGGCGGCGAGGGTCGCAACCGCTTCGGCCCGCAAAAGATGGGCCCGCTCTTGGTCGCGCGGCTGATGTTCAAGCCGTGGGGGAATTTCGACGACGACATGGAGGGCGACCTCGAGCGTCGCCGTACGCCCAAGCTCGCGCTCGGAGTCGCGGGTGCCTACAACTTCGCGTCGTCGCGCCTGGCGGGCACCTACGGCGCCGACTTTCAGCTCGGCACCGTCGATCAGGTCCACGGCGCAGCCGACCTGGTCTTCAAGCTGCGTGGCTGGTCGTTCTCGGCCGAGGCGCTGGTTCGTCGCGCGCTGAAGAACCAACTGATCGGCACGATCGACGACATGCCTGCGGTCGAGCGCACGCGCTCCGGCTACGGCTACTTCGTGCAGAGCGGCGTGATGGTCCACCGCATGGTCGAGCTGGTCGCTCGCTGGGACGACCTCTACGCGTGGCGAGGCACCGATCCGACCTTCATCGAGCAGATCGGCCGTCGCGGTCGGCAGGTCGTCGCCGGGCTCAACGTCTACATCCTCGGTCACTCGCTGAAGATCCAGGCCGACTACACCTTCGCGTTCGGCAGCGAATTCGATCCATCCACCAACCCAGGCGCGCACGTGGCTCGCCTGCAGATCGACGCGTCCTTTTGAAGCCATGTCGAAGCAACAATCACAGCTCTCTTCGCGTCGTCGCTTTCTCGCGCTCGGGGTCGGTATCGCCGCGCTCGCGGCCTGTCGGCGTGGCGCCGGCGGGCCGCTGCGGATCGGGCACTTCCCCAACGTGACGCATGCGGCGGCTCTGATCGCAGCGCAGACCGATCGCTTCGCCCAGGCGCTCGGCGAGGTCGGGCTCGAGATCCTGACCTTCAACGCGGGCCCTGCCGCCGTCGAGGCGCTGCTCTCGGGGGCGCTCGACGTCGCGTACATCGGCCCGAACCCGACCTTGAACGCGCACGTGAAGTCGAAGGGTCATGCGGTGCGGGTGATCGCTGGCGCGACCTCGGGCGGGGCCGCGTTCGTGGTCCAGCCGGAGATCGAGCGCGCCGAGCAGCTGCGCGGGCGGACGGTGGCCTCGCCACAGCTGGGCGGCACGCAAGACGTCGCGTTGCGGGCGTGGTTGGCCGCGCAGAGCTTGAGCACCGACGCGTACGGCGGCGGCGACGTGTCGATCGTGCCGCAGGAGAACGCGCAGACGCTCGAGGCTTTTCGTGCGGGCGAGGTCGCGGGCGCGTGGGTGCCCGAGCCGTGGGCGACGCGGCTCGTACAGGAAGGGCGAGGCAAGCTGTTGGTCGACGAGCGCACGCTGTGGCCCGACGGGCGCTTCGTGACCGCGCATGTGATCGCGCGGACCGACGTGCTGCAGCAGCGCAAGCAGGACGTGCTCGCGATCTTGCGCGCGCACGTCGAGACCACCCGCTGGATGGTCGATCACCCGAGCGAGGCGCAGGCGCTCGCGATCGATCGCATCGAGCAGATCACCGGCAAGCGGCTGTCGGCCGACATCATCGCGACCGCCTGGAAGAACCTCGAATTCACCACCGATCCGCTGGAGGACTCGCTGCGGACCTGCGCGCGGTCGGCCGTCGACGTGGGTCTGCTCGATCTCGAGGGCGTGTCGCTCGACGGCCTGTGGGACCTCGAGCTCTTGCAGCAGGTGGAGGCGGGCTCGTGAGCGTGCGTGCGGCTCGACCCAATCCGCCGCGGACCGACAGCGAGGCGCTGGTCATCCGCGGGCTGTCCAAGTCCTTCGATCGCGACGGCAAGCGCACCGAGGCGATCCGCGGGCTCGACCTGACCGTGCGCGAGCGCGAGTTCGTGTGTCTGGTCGGCGCGTCCGGCTGCGGCAAGTCGACCTTGCTGAGCATCATCGCCGGGCTCGACTCGCCCTCGGTCGGCGAGGTCGATCGGGTCGGCAGTCGACCGGCGCTGCTCTTTCAAGAAGCCGCGTTGTTTCCGTGGCTCGACGTGCGCGAGAACGTGGCGCTGCCGATGCGGCTGGCCGGCGTGCCGCGAGCCGAACGACGCGCGCGCGTCGACGAGCTGCTGCGCCTCGTTCGGCTGCACGACTTCGCCCACCACCGCCCGCACGAGCTCTCGGGCGGCATGAAGCAGCGCGTGGCCCTGGCTCGCGCGCTCGCTCAGGACGCGAACTTGCTGCTGATGGACGAGCCGTTCGCGGCCCTCGACGCGCTCATGCGCGACCACCTGCACGACGAGCTCGAGCGCCTGGTCGAAGAGCGCGGGCTGTCGGTCGTGTTCGTCACTCACAACGTGCGCGAGGCCGTGCGGCTGGGCGATCGCGTGCTGGTGCTGCGCAGTCACCCTGGCCGCGTGGTGGCCGAGTTTCCGATCGAGTTTTCACGGCCGCGTCGGATCGAGTCGAGCGACGTGGCCGAGGCTGCGCGCGTGATCCTCGATCGTCTCCGGGAGCAATCGCATCATGTCGGATGAAGGCAAGCGCACCAAACCGCTACTGCTGCGAGCGTGGCAGGGGACCTGGCCCAAGCTGCTCGCGATCGTGATCGCGCTGGCGAGCTGGCAAGCCGTGGTCAGCCTCGGCAGCTGGCCGCCGTGGGTGCTGCCCGGTCCGAGCGAGGTGCTGCCGCGGCTCTTTCGAGAAGTACAGAGCGGGGCGGTGCTCGAGTCGCTGGCGATCACCATGCGCCGGGCGCTGGTCGGGTTTGCCCTGGCGGTCGTGGTCGGCAGCGCGATCGGGATGCTGCTGACCACCTCCAAGCTGCTGCGCGACGCCTGCCTGTCGCTGCTGACCGGCCTGCAGACGATGCCCTCGGTGGCATGGTTCCCGCTCGCGATCCTGCTGTTTCAGCTGAGCGAGGCGTCGATCCTCTCGGTCGTGATCCTCGGCGCCGCGCCGTCGGTCGCGGTCGCGTTGGTGTCGAGCTTCGAGCACGTGCCGCCCTTGTGGATCCGTGCCGGTCGCAGCCTCGGCGCGCGCGGGTGGTCGCTCTACCGGCACATCATCATCCCCGCGATCCTGCCGGGCTTCGTGGCCGGGCTGAAGCAGGCGTGGGCGTTCGCGTGGCGGAGCCTGATGGCGGGCGAGCTCTTGGTGATCATCGGGCATCAGCCGTCGCTCGGCGTGCGCTTGCAGTACGCCCGCGAGTTCTCCGACGCGCAGGGGCTGCTCGCGTGGATGCTGGTCGTGCTGCTGATCGGGATCTCGATCGAGGCGCTGGTGTTCGCTAAGATCGAGGCGACGCTGCGCGAGCGGAGGGGCTTGAGCCGCTGAGCGATCACGGCGGCACGATGCCGACGCCGAGCTGGCGCTCGACCCACTCGCCGGTCTCGTTGCTCAGCAGCTCGAGACCGGCGCGCAGGATGTACACGGCCCCGTCGGGGTGGATCCGCAGCGTCGCGGCGTCGGCATCGTCGAAGGTCCGGATCGTCGACCACGTGCCGTCGTCGCGCACCCGATATTCGGTGTTGCTCAGCAGGTGGACGCGCCCGCTCGCGTCGATCTCGAGGTCGCAGGCGTACTGGTGGAGCGCTTCGACGACGACCTCCGAGGTCCAGGCGCCGCTCTCGTTGGTGAAGTACACGATCTCGTCGAGGCCGCGATCGAGCCGCGCGCAGATGTGCGCGTGGCCCTGAGCGTCGACCTCGAGATCCGGCTGCGACCACAGCAAGCTGTCCTGCGCAATGCAGTCGAGCTGCTCGATCGCCCACGCGCCGTCGATCCGCTGCGAATGGAAGAGCCCGATGTCCCCGTCGATGATCCTGCCGAAGTGGGCCACGTGCGGGAGCTTGGCGGGCAAGAGCACGAAGTCCGGCGTCGAGAGGTTCAGCTGATTGGGCGACTGCCCCTCGCACCCGAGGGTCGCTTCGAGGGTGCTGACGTGATCTTGATGTCGACCGTAGCGCAGCGACCCGCCCTCCACGACCAGGACGTGGTCTGGACCCGAGTCGTCGGACAAGAGCCCCGTCACGCGACCGGTCGGCGGGGTCCACCGCGACCACTGCCCGTCTTGGCGCTCGAACACGCTCGAGTCCGTCAGCACCCGAAGCGCGTCGTCGGGCGTGCGCTCGATCGAGTACACCCGATTGTCGATGGCCGTGAACTCGGTCTGCCACACACCCAGGGTGTCGGTGCCGACGACGATGCGAGGGACGGGCTGCTGTGGCTCGCCTTCGCCACCCGGGTCATCGTCGCAGGCGTAGTCCGTGTACCCGACGAGCAGCGCATCTGCATCGAACGCGAGGGTCGGAAACTGGCCGTGATCACAGTTGGCGGTCGCACCCGGTGAGGGCGTCGTGTCCCAAGCCACGAGCGCGTCCACGGGCGTCCATGCGCACATCGGGTCGGCGTCGGGATTGCGGCACTCGAACGGGACGGGGTCCCCGGTGTCGCCGTCGCCATCCCCATCCCCATCCCCATCGCCATCTCCGGTCTCGGTCTCGGTCTCCGACTCGCTCGACGAGTCCGTCTCGCTCGACGGGTCCGTCTCGCTCGAGTCCTCGCTGCCCGTCCCACCCGAGCTCGCGACGCCACCGGGCGCACAACCAATCAAAAGCAGCGCGCTCCAACCCCACGTCAGCGATCTCGATGCCATCGCCAACAAGGTACCAGCAGCGCCCGTAATCGATCATCCCGAGCGCTGCTGCCAGAGCCGGGTGAGATCCTTGGCCAGATTCTTCTGGTGGGCCTCGATCGTGCCGCCGCCGATCTCGAGCAGCTTGGCGTCCCGCCACAGCCGCTCGACCGGGTACTCCTTGCAGTACCCGGCCCCGCCCATCACCTGCATGGCCCAGTCGGCGCACTGCTTGCCGACCGGGGCCGCGAACAGCTTGGCCGCGTCGGAGCCGATGCGTGCCCGGTTGTCCGGCCCGACGTCGCGCGCGACGTTGTAGGTGAGCGCCTTGGCGGCCTCCATCATCGCGTAGCCCTCACCGATGTAGCGCTGGATCTGCCCGAAGTGATTGAGCGACTTGCCGAACGCTTTTCGCTGCTCGGCGTAGTCGACCATGATCTCCACGCAGCGCTCGGCGATGCCAACGCTCATCGCCGCGAGCGTGAGCCGCTCGATCTCGAGGTTGCGCATCATGTGGGTGATGCCGCCGCCCTCTTGCCCGAGCAGGTTGCCGGCGGGGATCCGGCAGTCCTCGAAGATCAGCTCGGACATGGTCGAGGCCCGCATGCCGAGCTTCTCGATGTGGTTGCTGGTCGAGAAGCCCGGGCACTCGCGGTCGACCACGAACGCGGTGATGCGCTCGTCGAGCTTGGCGTAGACCAGGAAGCAGAAGCCCTCGGGGCCGTTGGTGATGTAGGTCTTGCTACCGTTGAGCACGAACGAGTCGCCGTCGCGACGGGCGACCGTTCGCATGCCGAGCACGTCGGTGCCGGCGCCCGGCTCGGTCATGCCCATCCCGGCGATCCACTCGCCGCTGAGCACCTTGGGCAGGTAGCGCTCGCGCTGGGCCTCGTTCGAGCAGTGATAGAAGTTGTTCACGAACAACATCGAGTGGGCGAGGTAGGCCAGCGTGAAACCGGGGTCGACCTTGGCCAATTCGTGGTGGACGATCGTGGCCGCGACCGCGTCCATG
The DNA here is from genome assembly GCA_035538075.1 of Enhygromyxa sp. Classification (GTDB taxonomy): domain Bacteria; phylum Myxococcota_A; class Polyangia; order Nannocystales; family Nannocystaceae; genus Plesiocystis. Next base: position 2,227 of record DATLLB010000227.1, on the reverse strand, counting down.
CCCGCGCCGCCGTCCTCGGCGGGGATTGTGATGCCGAGCAGCTCGAGCTCACCGAGCTTGCGAAACAGCTCGATGTTCAGCTCACCCTTTTCGTCGAATTCCGCCGCCTGCGGGGCCACCTCGCGCCGGGCGAACTCGGCGACGGTCTGGCGCAGCATTCGATGCTCGTCGGTGGGGTTGAACAGCGCGTCCGAGGAGGTGGACATGGGCGCCGAACATACCCCATAAAAGCGAGCATGGCCGAGGATGGAGATCGCCCGAAAGACGAGGATTCCGACGAGAATCCCGACGCGGATTCCGACGCCGAACGCGACGTGGTCGCCGACGCCGACGCGATGGCCGATGCGCTGGAGGACGAGATCGCCGACGCGGTCGCCGAGCCTGCGCGCGAGTTGCCGCGCACGTTGGTGATCCCGGCCACGATCCTGGTCGGCGCGATCGCAGCACCGTTGACGCCGGACGGCTTCAGCTTCGCGCAGCTGCTGCAGGCCGCGTTCCTGCGGAACCCGCTCGAGGGCCTGATCACGCTGATCGGCTTTGGTGCGCCGTTTTGCTTCGGGATGATCGTGCTGCTGCTCGCGCTCGACTACCGACGGCTACCGCCAGCGATCGGCGAGCGCGTGCTGATCGCCAACTTGAGCCTGCTGCACTCGCAGCTGTTCCTGGTCGCGGCGATGCTGTTCTGGCGCGGGCAAGGCATGCTGCCGAGCGCGCTGCTGGGCTTCGCGTTGGTCAGCGGTGGGTTCTTCGTCGTCCATCACGCCCGCACGTCGGCGATCGCCGGCGGCCACTTGGCTCCTCATTCGCGCGGGCCCACGCAGCGCTGGCTGGTTCGCTGGGGCGCCACGGTGATCGTTGCGATCTGCGGGTGGATGCGCCTGCAAATGTTGATCGACGTGCGCTTCGGCTGGGCGATCGAGCTGGTGCTCGGCGCCTGCGTGATGATGACGGTGCTCCTTGGCCCCCCCGCGGCCCGCTCGGCATGAGCCGCCGAGGGGGGCTGGTTTGGCTCGCGCGTGAAGAATTAAAGGCGCGAGACCGACCCCCTTGCGAGGATCGGTCTCGTACGAGCGCACGCAGTCGCGGTCGGAGTCGGAGCGGGAGCGCGTGAAGACGGAGAGCGTGAGAGTGTGAGCAGCGAGTGAGAATGAGCAGGGGGAGCGTGCGCGCTGCGAAGCGTCACACCTTCCCCACTCACGGTCAAGCCGAGCTCAGACCGACGGCTCTTCGACGCCGTGCTCGATCGCAGCGTCCGGCTCCGGTGCTGCGGCGCGCCTCGGATCACGACCGGCGACGCCTCGCGCGGCTCGGCAGTCGTCGCACATGCGATCGGCTGGCGGCTCGGCGGCGTCGGGATCGGCGGCGCTCAGCTGCATGCCGGGGATGTACACCCACGAGCCGCTGCAGCCGGACACCTGACACGGCATGACCTCGGAGCCCTCGGGCACCTGCACGCCGTGCGACGAAGAGATCGTGAACTGGCTGCGCGAGCACTCCTCGCACAGACGGATCGGATCTTGCGTGCGCCCGGCCAGGAAGTCCTGCAGCTGCGCGCCGGTCTTGTACGTCCAGGTCTTGCCGCAACCGGGGCGACCGCAGTCGACCTCGCGATCGCCGTGGTGGCGAACGAACTCGAAGCAGCCGTTGCACATGCGCCGCGGCGGCTGCGGGAGCTCGGTGACGTTCTCCTGCCCGTCGAGGGCCGCCCACGCGCGCAGCTGACCGTCGCGCTCCCACGTCCAGGTGCTGGTGCAGCCGTGGACCTTGCAGGGGATCTCGATCGGCTCGAGGTGGCCCAGTCGCGCGAAGCAGCGCTCGCACAGCTTCTCGGGCGGACCGTCGGGGATCTTCCGCTTGCGACGACGCTTGCGGCGGCGCTTCTTGCCGGGCCGGTCTTGCTCGTCCCCAGCGTCGGCTTCGACGTGCTCCTCATGCTCGCCGGCGTCCTCGGACTCGCCAAGCTCGGTCGCAGGCTCGAGCTCCGGCTCGCCGATCGGCGCCTCGGCTGCGCTGCCCGCCTCGACTTCGACCTCGCTCGTCGGCGCCTCGTCAGCCTGGCTCGGCGCTTCGCCGTCAGCCTGGCTCGGCGCTTCGCCGTCGGCCCGAATCGGCTCGCGCTCGCGCGACTCTTCAGCCTCCTCGGCCTCCTGCTTGGCCTGCTGCCGGCCCACCCACGCGCGGTGACGCAGCTGAGCGTCGCGCGTCCACGTCCACGTGTGCTTGCACT
>DATLLB010000226.1:0-3422 GCA_035538075.1 Enhygromyxa sp. | reverse complement strand
ATGCCGGCGGACGACCCCGACATCGTCAAGGGCCGGGCGGGATCCTTCTATGCGATCCGCGACTACTACGACGTCTGCCCCGACTATGCGCTCGATCCGACCATGCGCGTGCAGGAGCTCGACGCGCTGGTCGAGCGCCTGCACGCCGCCCAGCTGCGCGTGCTCATCGACCTGGTGCCCAACCATGTCGCGCGCAGCTACGCCTCGGTGATCGAGCCCGACAGCGACTTTGGTGCTGGCGACGATCAGGCCAGCTTCTTCGATCCGAGCAACAATTTCTTCTACATTCAAAATGCGAGCCTGAGCCTGAGCAAGCCGGGCTACTACAATCCGCCCGGCTTCAACTTCGATGGCGTGTTCGCGCAAGAGGACGGCGCGCCCGGTCACACGCCCAAGGTCACCGGCAACAACCAGACCAGCGCGTCGCCGAGCGCCACCGATTGGTACGAGACCATCAAGCTCAACTGGGGCTACGACTTCAGCAACGATACCGGCGACTACGACCCGATGCCCGACACCTGGACGAAGATGGACGCGATCATTGCCTATTGGCAGGATCATGGCGTCGATGGATTCCGGGCTGACTTCGCGCACTTCGTGCCGCAGGAGGCCTGGACGTGGCTGATCGAGCAGGCCCGCCAGCGCGACCCCGAGGTCTACTTCCTGGCCGAGGCCTACGAGAACCTCGACGGCCTGCTCGCGGCCGGCTTCGACGCGGTCTACCATGACGCCTCCTACGACGAGCTCAAGCGCCTCTACCAGGGCAACGCCACGCAGGACTCGTACGCGTCGGTCATGTTCGCGCTCGACGACGACCAGCGGCCCCGCTACGCGCAGTACCTCGAGAATCACGACGAGCGCCGGCTCGCCTCGCCGCTCGTCAATGGCCCCAACCCCGACGACTCCGGGTTCGGCTCCAAGGAGGCCGGCTATCAGCTGGGCCCGGTCGCCTACCTGTACGGCAATGGCCCGATCCTGTTCTACAACGGCCAGGAGGTCGGCGAGACCGGAGCGGGCGCCGAGGGCTTTGGCCAGGAAGACGGGCGCACGTCGATTTTCGACTATTGGTCGCTCGAGCAGCTCTCGAAGTGGGTCAATGACGGCGCCTACGACGGTGGCGGCCTCGCCCCGGATCAGCTCGCGCTGCGCGGCTTCTATGCCGACTTGCTCGCGCTGAGCCAGGATCCCTCGGTGCTGGGCTCGGGCTATTGGGGCCTCGAGTACTTCAACAATCCGGGCATGTTCGGCGACTGCCCGGCGGGCTTCTACACGTTCGCGCGCTTCCACCCCGGGACCGGACGTGCGCTCGTGGTCGTCGCCAACTTCACGCCGGGCAGCGCCGCGGCCGGGCCGGTCCGGCTGCCGCAGGATCTGCTCGACGCGGTCGGCTTGGACGGCGATGTGGTCGTGCGCAAGGTGTTGGATCGCTCGGGGGCAGTCGATGAAATGGTAGCGAGCCTCACCGCCGCGCAGCTGGTCAGCGACGGCTTCACGGCCGACGTCGACGATCAGAGCACGCACGTGTTCGTCATCGAGTAAAGCTGGTACAGATCGGGCGTGGACGGCCTGCTGCTCGACGTCACCCCTGCGACTCTGCTCCGCGCGACGCTGATGTTCCTGGGCTTCTTCGCGGCCCAGTTCTTGTTCGCGCTGCTGTTGCCCGGCAAGCGCGAGACCGGGTTCGCGACGCCGAGCGGCGAGGTGCTGACCTACAAGCTCAACGGCCTCGCCGCGTTCTTGCTGACCCCGGCGCTGCTGCTGGTCTGGTGCCTGGCGTTCGACGGATCGCTGACGCCCGTGCTCAGCCACTTCTGGTCGCTGTTGATCGTCGCCAACGTGTTCGTGGCTGTGGCGCTGACCAGCTTGATGGTGCGCGGGCGAGCTGGTCGCAGCGACAGCCTGCTGCACGATCTGTGGTTCGGCCGCGAGCTCAACCCCGCGCTGCTCGGCGTCGATCTCAAGATGTTCTTCTACCAGCCCTCGCTGATCGGCCTGTTCGTGATCGTGATGGCCTTCGCCTGGCGTCAGCACGAGCTCTACGGCGCACTCACGCCGCAGATGATCCTGTTCGTCGGCTTCTGGTGGCTGTACCTGCTGACCCACTACATTCGTGAATCGTTCATGCTCTCGACCTGGGACATCCTCGCCGAGAAATTCGGCTTCATGCTGGTCTGGGGCGACACCGTGTATGTGCCGTTCTTCTACTCGATCTGCGGCTGGTGGCTGATCGACTACCGCGCGTCGTGGTCGATCGCAGCGGTGATCGGGCTCGCCGCGCTGCACTTCGCCGGGCACTACGTGTTTCGCACGTCGAACTGGCAGAAGGACGACTTCAAGCGCGATCCCAACGCGCTGATCTGGGGTCAGCCGCCGCAGACGATCGGCAAGCTGTTGGTCTCGGGCTGGTGGGGAATTGGCCGGCACCTCAACTACACCGGCGAGATCATCGTGTACCTGTGCTTCGCGCTGTGCACCGGGTTTCAGAGCGTGATCCCGTACGTGCTGCCGCTCGCGCTGGTGGTGCTGCTCAGCCAGCGGGCGGCGCGGGATGATCGGCGCTGCCGCGCGAAGTATGGCGCGCTGTGGGATCAGTACTGCGAGACGGCTCGCTTTCGCATGGTCCCGTTCATTTATTGATCGCGCGGGCTGGTGTAGCCTCGCGAGCGACTCGTCGCGATGCCCGAGCCCAGCAGCAACTCCGGTCAGCACCTGCTCCCCGTGGCGATCCCCGAGTGGCTGACCCGAGCGGTCGCGCCGTGGCGTATCGAAACGGCGACGCTGTGGCGCTCCGGCGGCGTGCAGCTGCTGCTGCGATCCGAGCGAGCGCGAGTTCCCACGCTGGTCAGCTGTGCGAGCGCCGGGCCGCTGACGATCTCGCTGCTCGACGCTCGCATCTCGCCGCAAAAAGGCGCGTCGTTCGTGCGGGCGCTCGAGCAGCAGCTCCAGAAGGCGCCGCCGTTTCGCGCGTGGCTGCTGCGGCTGCAGGCGCTGGCCGAGCTGCTGTGTGGATCGAGCGTGCCGACCGACGCGGAGCTGGCGAGCTGGATCGCCGCCTGGCGAGCCTGGCCGACGCGCGAGGGCAACCCTCGTGAACAGACCCCCGAGCTGCCCGCGGCGCTGTCGGCTGCGCTCCCTCGCGCGGCTCGGGCCGCGCTCGTCTCGTATCGCTTCGCTCGCGGTGAGCTGCTCGACGCGCTGTCCGACTGGGAGGCGCTGCCGATCGCGGACGGTGAGCTCGGCTTCGTCGAGCGCCACCTCGACGCGATGGCGCTCGGCTTGCTCGGTCGTCGCACGGAGGCGATCGCTGCGCTCGCGCTCGCTGAAGCGGTGGCGCATGGACCCGACGCCTGGCTGATGCTCGCGCGCGCCTACGAGACGCTCGAGCATCGCGACGCCGCGATCGCGACCACTCGCTCGTGGGC
>DATLLB010000225.1:0-3701 GCA_035538075.1 Enhygromyxa sp. | reverse complement strand
CAGCGCGAGGCCGACCAGGCCCTCGGCGTCGATCTGCTCGGGCGTGCGCTCGGCCGGATCGATCAGGTCGATGCCGAGCGACCTGAAGGTGTTGGCGGTGACCGGCGGCGCGAGCTCGAGCTCCTCGGGCGCCGGCGTGCGCAGGTCGGCGAAGCGGCAGTCGAGGCCCGCTTCGGTCTCGACGCAGCCGCTCGAGTGCGCCTGCACGAACGCCGGATCGAGTCGAACCCAGCGCTCGAGCCCGCCCTCGGCCAAGCAGGTGGGCGTGTCGACCTGGTACTGCGCGGCGCTGAGCAGACCGAGCAACGCAGCGCTGTCCGCTTCCTGCGAGACATCGAGCAACGGACCGCCCGAGTCGATGCCGCACGCCTGCACGCCCGCGGGCGTGATGCCGTAGCGGTAGTGCTCGTCGTGCTGCGCGAGTCGAGTCGGGCTCGACTGCCAGCGCGCGCGATCGATGTCATCGATCGGGCTCGCGAACGCGAAGCCGTGGGCGAAGCCGGTCTCGGTGTCATCGAGCGCGAGCACCGGGAGCTGCTCGGGATCGACGTCGGCGAATGCGACGTCGCTCTGCAAGAGCACGAGCTCGGTCGCGCTCTGCCGCGCGATCGAGAGCGACCAGGTCGCACACGCACCATCGGCCGCCGGCGTCAGGCAGCGCTGCGCGTCGGGACCACCGCGGACCTCGAGCTCGACCAGCGTGGCCGGCTGCGCGCGGGCCTGCAGGTCGGCGCCGGGATCGACCGGCAAGCAGTGCTCGACCGTCGCGATCGTGTGCGGGTTGAGCAGCACGCCCGAGCAGCCGCCAGTCAGGACCACGACCGACTCGCTGCCGAGCTGGCTCGGATCGGTGCGCGCGTCGACGCTGTCGGCGGTCTCGTGCGGGCTCGGCTGCGCAGCGTCGAGCTCGTCATCGACGATCGGATCTTCGGATTCCATCGTGCACGCGCCGAGCAGCGAGATCGACACGGCGGCGACGACAACCAGGGGGAGGTTTTTCTCGTTCATCGCTCGAGACGTGTCGGTCCCGAGCGAATGCATTCGCGAGTCACTCCTCCTTTTTCGCGGACACCAGCCGAGCTCGCAGCGCGACCGCCCAGGCGTCGAGGTTCGAGAGCGTGGACGCGAGCAGCTCGCTCGAGCCGCTCAAGCTCTCGAGCTGGCGCTGCAGCTCCTGCTTGGCGCGATGCAGGCGGCTACGCATGGCCGTCAGCGAGATGCCGAGCAGCTCGGCGACCTCGGGCCCGCTGAGCCCCTCCCAGAAGTACAGCTCCAAGATGATCTGATAGTCGAGCGGGATCCGGCGCAGGCCCTCGAGCACCAGCCGCTCCTCCTCGCGCTTGGCCAGCATGCGGCTCGCGGTCGGATCGAGATCGATCAAGCGCGACTCGCCGACCTCGTCGACCGACTCGAGCCGTCGGCGCTTGCGATAGTGGCTGAGCAGAACGTTGCGAGCGGTGCCAAACATGTAGCCGCGAAAACTCGACGCCCCGCGGAAGCGGTCGCGGCCCTGCACGCACGCGAGGAAGGTCTCCTGCACGAGATCCTCGACGCCGTGGTCGACCTTGCTGGCCAAGAAGCGATAGATCGCGTCGAAGTGCCGCTCGAACAATTGCTTGGCGGCGGCGCGATCACCCGCCTGCCAGCGCTCGAGGAGTTCGAAGTCGCTCGACACGGCGAGAACTTATCGCAGCGCTGTGGCGTGCCGCCCCGGCTGCCACACGTGCTTTGCTCACGATTTTTCTCGCGAATGCCTTCGCGCGAGACCGACACGTCTTGGGCGATGAACAAGCGCAACTTCCCGCTCACCCTGCTGCTGCCCGCCCTCAGTCTGGTCGCCTGCGATCCCGGCAGCGAAGCCGACTTCGAGGCGCAGCTCGACGCCGACGTCGACGCGGCGCTCGATGTCGAGGCCGCGCCGATCGAAGACGACATCGATCGCAGCTACGACTTCGTGATCGGCAGCGAGGGCGACGGCGAGGTGTCGGTCGATCTGCAGCCCCGCCGCTGGGTCGGCACCGAAGATCCCGAGGTGCTCGCCAAGCTGGCCGCACAGGGCGACCGCGAGATCGCGCCGCGCAAGACCAAGCAGCAGCGACGGGCCGAGATCACAGCCGCGACGCTCGATCAATGCGCGCGGCTCGACGCCGATCAGCCCGTCACGGTCATGATCATGCTCGACAACCCCGCGTTCGACTTCGGTCGAATCGCCGAGGCCGACGACGTGACCCGCCGCAGCCTGATCGCCGAGCGCGAGGCCCAGCTCGCGCCCAGCCAGGATCGGCTGCTCGCGCAGATCGAGCCGCTCGGCGCGGTCGAGCAGGCCCGCTTCTGGATCGGTGGCAACGACGTGCTCGTGCAGATCCCGGCCGGGTCGGTCGAGCGGTTGGCGTACTTGCCCGAGGTCATCGGCCTCGAGATCCCGCAGGAGGGCGGCAGCTCGACCGCAGCCTACACGGTCGGCGACGCGGTCGCGGGCATCGGCACGCTCGACTTCACCGACGACGGCTTTGACGGCAACAACAACAGCAAGAACGGCTACGCCCACGCGCTGCGCATCGCCGTGCTCGAGCACAACAACGGCGGCAATGGCTGCATCGACAACAACTACCCGACGACCACGCACCCCGCATTCGCCGACTGGAACGGCGGGCCGAGCCGCATGAAGGCGGTCTACTCGTGCGGCAGCGGGACCTGTTCGGTCAGCAGCAAGACCGGCGGCGCGCATGGTCAGTGGGTCTCCGGCACCGCCGCCCAGTCGACGCGCGGTGCCGAGGATCCCAACGTCACGCTGGCCGCCGATCGCCTCGATCGCACCGGCTCCGCGCCCGAGGCCGAGATCTACTATTACAACATCAACTGCCACTACACCGGCATCCGCGGGGCGCTGCAGCAGGCCGTGACCGACGGGGCCGACATCGCCAACATGTCGTTCGGCTTCGTCAGCTGCGACCCCGACTTCGACAGCTCGAACGTCAACCAGACGCTCTACGACGCGACCTGGTCCGGCATGCTGCTGGTCGGCTCGAGCGGCAACTCGTCGCAGACGCTGACCGATCCATGCGAGGTCGTGTATCCGAACTATCGGCCCGAGGTCATCGCCGTCGCGGGGCTCGAGACTGTCGACGAGAACACCGCCTACGACAGCACGAACATGGGCATCGGCACCAACGGGGGCAACGGCCCCTCGGCGCAGGGCGGCATGACCGTCATGACGCGCACGGGCTTCAGCACCACCGCGGCCAACATCGGCCTCGCGTCGCCGGGCCGGGTCCGGCTGGCCACCACTGCGAGCGGCTACTCGGGCCAGCTCTCGGGCTCTTCATTCGCGGCGCCGCTGGTCGCTGGCTCGGCCGCGAGCTTGCGCGACGCCTTCTATCACCTCGGCCACGGCGCCCACACGCAGAACGCGTTCCGCTTCCTGGTCAACATGCTGCTGATGGGCGACGGCTGGGACGTCGGCGCCGGCGCGGCGATCGAGACCACCAGGCCCAACCGCCGCTCCGGCTACGGCCGCACGCAGATGTGGTACCCGCACAGCGACAACGTCACGGGACCGAGGGCTTGGGGCACGCACACCTTCTTGATCGAGCAAGGTGAAACGGTGGCGTTCCCGGTCTGGGACTCGAGCCCCGAAGCCCACACGATCGAGGAGTGGAAGTGGGCCGTGACTTGGTACAACGACGACCTCGAGTACCTCG
>DATLLB010000224.1:0-3227 GCA_035538075.1 Enhygromyxa sp. | reverse complement strand
GTTGGCCGCCCACAGATAGGAGAATTCCACGTCCACGCCCTCGCCGTCCAGCCCGCCGGTCTCGTCGGCGGCCTCGCCATCGCTGGTCAACCCTGGGATTCCGTCGCTGCCGTCGTGTCCGCCGCCGCCCCGTGCGTCGTCACTGCAGGCGCTCAGGCATAGTCCAAATGCAACAATCAAATTCATTGGTCGGGTAGTCTGAAAGTTCTGCATCGCGCAATCGACCCTGGGATTCAGTCTAGGGAGCCGTCGCCAAGGTGCCCGCCAGCGCGTGCCATCGCGGGCGGAAATGGGCAGAAAACACGCGTTAACGGTCGGAGAGTTAATCGTGGATGCAGAAACGACGGAAACGTTCGAGCGCGAGGCGAAGCTCACGCCAATCGCATGTGTCGCGTTTGCACGTTCGGCGCAGCGCCGGACGTCACGAACGAATCACCTGCAGAATTGCACCAAAAAATTTCAGCGTGGCTGGCAAGCGGAGAATCCCGCCACCGTCGAGGCCTCGCGCACGCAAGCGGCTCGCCGGCGGAATTCCGCCTCGCTGAGATTGCGTCGATCGTGCGCGAGCGCGAGCGAGCAGCTGACGATCAGCTCGTCGATCTGCTCGGGGGACAGACCGGCCGCGTTGTTGGACTCGGCCACCACCACGCGGGTGATGTGACGGCAGAGCGCCTCGTCGTCCTCGGTGACCGGGGCGATCGCCGTCGGCGGATCGGCGTCGCCGGGTTGCTCGGGCTCCGTGGGCACGGGGGCGGGCGGCTGCTCGCTCGGCTGTGCGTCGACCAACTCGGGCGTGGGCTCCGGCGTCGATGCGTCCGCGAGCGGCTGGCTGTGTCCGAGCGCCGGTCCGATCGTCGAGCTCGGCTCGCGCTTCGCCGCGCAGCCGAGCAGGGTCCACGGGATCAGCATCGCCAGCATGCCCACACGTCGGCTCGCGCGTGCCATCGATCCCATCTTATCTGCGATCCCTCGACCGCGCCGAGCTAGGCCCGAGCCGAACGCAGCACCGCGGCCAGCTCGGGCTGCAGCCACGGCGTGGCTGCGACCACGCTGATGCCGGTGTCGGGGTCGTGCTCGGGATCGATGCCCGAGACCACGCCACCAGCCTCGCGCACCAGCAGGTTGCCGGCCGCGACGTCCCACGGCTGCAGGCCGCGCTCCCAGAAGCCGTCGAGGCGACCGCAGCCGACCCAGGCGAGATCGAGCGCCGCGGCGCCAAAGCGTCGCACACCGCCGACACGCTCGCGCACGGTCGCGAGCTCGGCCGCGAAGCTGTGATGGTGTCGGCTGCCGCGATGCGGGATCCCGGTGCCGAGCACGACCTGCTCCCAGCGCTCGCGCTGCGACACGTGGATGGGCGCGCCGTTGCGGGTCGCTCCGGCGCCGCGAGCCGCCGCGAACATCTCGTCGGTGATCGGCTGGTAGACGACGCCGCACACGGTCTCGCCGGCCTCGCGCAGCGCGATCGAGACGGCGAAGTGAGGGATCCCGGACAAGAAGTTGGTGGTGCCGTCGAGCGGATCGACCACCCACTCGCGCGCCGACGAGCCCTCGGCGTAGCCGCTCTCTTCACCGCGCCACGACGCGTCCGGGATCGCAGCCGCGAGCACCGATCGGATCGCCGCCTCGGCGTCGAGGTCGGCCTCGGAGACGAAGTCGGCGGGACCCTTGGCACGAATGTGCAGCGAGTCGAGCGCGGCGAAGGCCGCCAAAAGGACGTCGCCGCCAGCGCGGGCGGCTCGTTGAACGATGGCGAGGAGGTCGGTCACGGCGGCGCTGCGCGGGAGGCTAGTGCGATCAGGGCTCGCGCGTCCACCCGAGTTGCCGCCGCGCCGCGAACGTGTCGCTGCACGATCAGCTCGCGTTTCGCTCGAATCGACGCGATCATGATCTCGTGCAGGACCGGCCCTCCCAGCACGAGACCGAATTCGGCGAGACCGACAGCGGCGAGGCGCCGGTTCGCCGGCAGCCGCTGGAGATCGAGCGCGGCGACCTGCTCGGCCGCTATGTGATCCTCGATGTGATCGGTCGCGGCGGGATGGGGGCCGTCTATGCGGCCTACGATCCCGAGCTCGATCGCAAGCTCGCGATCAAATTGATCTTGGCCCCACGCCGCGGCGACGACGAAGATCAGCAACGGCTGCTGCGCGAGGCCCAGGCGACCGCGCAGCTCAACCACCCCAACGTCATCACCGTCCACGACGTCGGCACCCATCAGGGCCGCGTGTTCGTGGCCATGGAGTTCGTCGACGGCGGGACCTTGCGCGAGTGGATCGAGACCGGCCCGCACCCGTGGCGAGCGGTGCTCGAGCGGATGATCGCGGCCGGTCGTGGGCTCGCGGCGGCGCACCGGGTCGGGCTCGTGCACCGCGACTTCAAGCCCGCCAACGTGCTGGTCGGCAGCGACGGTCGCCTGCGCGTCGCCGACTTCGGGCTCGCGCGGCGGGTCGGCAGCGACTCGGTGCCGAGTGAGCCGACGCGCCCATCGAGCGCCGACGAGCGCATCACCAATCGCCACTCGACGCTGTCGAGCAAGCTGACGATGACCGGCGCGCGCGTGGGCACGCCGGCCTACATGGCGCCCGAGCAGTACGAAGGGCTCGAGGTCGACGCCCGCGCCGATCAGTTCGGCTTCTGCGTGGCCTTGTGGGAGGCGCTCCACGGCGAGCGACCGTTCGCGGGCGACAACCTGCCGGCCTTGATGTTTGCGATCGAGCAAGGCCGCGTGCGCGAGCCCAGCCGCACCGCTCGCGTGCCGACCTGGCTGCGCCGCGTGGTCCTGCGTGGGCTCGCGCGCAAGCCCGAGGCGCGCTGGCCCGACATGGACGCGCTGCTGGCTGCGCTGACCCGCGACTCGACCCGAACCACCGCGACTTGGTCGGCGGTCGGAGCCGTCGCGCTCGCGCTCACGGCCACCGTCGTGGCGATCGTGCGCGAGCCTCCGCAGCAAGCGAGCGAGCCGTGTGCCGGCGCGGCGGCGGCGTTCGCCGACACCTACGACGAGCACGATCGCGAGGCCATCACCGCCCGCTTCACCGATCGCGGCGCGGCGGCGACCTCCGACGTGCTGCTGCCTGCGCTCGATCGCTGGGCCGACGATTGGCGCGGCCAGTGGCGCGACACCTGCGAGGCCACGCAGATCCGCGGCGAGCAGTCGGTCGACATGTTCGATCGCCGCATGGCCTGCCTCGAGCGGCACCGCCGACGCATGCACGCGCTGGTCGAGC
>DATLLB010000223.1:0-9326 GCA_035538075.1 Enhygromyxa sp. | reverse complement strand
ACCTGCCCCTGCGCGTTGCCGGCATAGCCCGCGACGCGCTGCTCGTCCGGCAGCCACAGCGTCTCGGGGCTGATCAATTGATCGGAGAGCGGAGGCTCGAGCACTGCGAGCGTCTGCCCGTCGGCCGTGGTGAACAGGTCGTGCAGGCTGTTGAAGTACTGCGCGTTGGTCAGGCGCCGCAGCGGCGACGGCTGCATGGTGCCGAGGCTGCACGCGTCCGGCTCGGGCGCGGCCGGCTGCTCCTGCGTGCACCCGCACGTGATCGACGCCAGCCAGATCGCCGAACAGGCGATCGGGTCGAGCATCTGTCGGCGGCGGCTCGGCATGGTCGCGTCGCTCGATTGCGACGGTATCACGCCGCCGCGCCGTCCTGCTAACGTGCGCTCACTCCAGTGACCGAGAGCCGCTCCTCCGATCGACCCACGCGCACGCCGACCGCCCGAATCCACCAGTGGGCGCTCGCCACTCAGTTCGCGCTCGGTGGCTATCTGTGGCTGGTGCCCGACGACGTGTTCTTCCTCGGCACGCAGGTCGTCGTGCTGCTGCACGTGCTGACCGCTCTGCTGTGGCTGCCGCTGTTCGTGTGGTGGCTGGGCAAGCACATCTTGCGCCCGGCGCCTCGCGTGCTGCGGCGCGTGCTCGAGCGCGGGCGCACGCGTGGGTTGATCAACGGCGCGTTCCTGCTGAGCGTCGCGCTCGCGCTCGCGACCGGCGTCTGGGTGATCGCCCGCAGCGAGGGCATGCCGGCCGCCACTGCGCACGCGCTGACCGGCGCGACGGTGGTCGTGCTGCTGCTGATCCACTATGCGATCGAAGCTCGCCGCCACCTCGTGCGCTCGAGCGTCGCGGTGGTCGGGATCGTGATCGTCGCCGTCGCGCTGCGCTTCGTCGCGCCTGCGCTCACGCCCGAGCGCACGTTCGAGGACGAGTCGTTGCTGGCCCCCGAGGCCGCCTACGACGAGGCGGCCTGGTGCGGCTCGTGCCACGAGGACATCTACGCGGAGTGGCGCACCTCGGCGCACGGCCGCGCGCTGATCGATCGCAACATCCTCGACGAGCTCGAAGAGGAAGCCCACGAGCGACCGATCAACCTCGACGCCGATCTCGAGTTCTTCCGCGCCGTCGCGGCCGGCGACGAGCAGGCCAAGGCCCGCATCGGCGGCGCGCGGCTCGATCCATGCGTGCACTGCCACGCGCCGACCTCGTTCTACGGCGACAGCCAGCAGCCACTGCTGACCGCCACCGACTCGGCCGGCGACGGCATCACCTGCTCGTTCTGCCACACGCTGCAGGGCGTCGACGCCAGCGGCGTCGCGGACATGAGCTCGGCCAAGCTGCGCGAGCTGGCGGCGTCGGGGGCCTTCTCGGATCTCGAGCGGCTCAACGCGCTGCTGGCCTCGCGCATGCCCACCTACGAGTCCAAGCCGCAGCGAGTGCGTCGCTATCTTTTTCAGAACTCCGACAACCAGCTCGCGCGCACGATCGGCGACTACTTGATCCGCTGGCGCCCCGAGGTCCACCGCCGCGACTATCACCCCGAGTTCCTCGGCAGCTCCGAGGCGTGCCAGGCCTGCCACGGCTCGGGCGGACAGGCCGACGAAATTTTTCATCAGACCTACCCCGACTGGGCCGACAGCCGCTTCGCCGGCGATGACGAGCACCCGCGCGTCGACTGTCAGGACTGCCACATGGTCCGCGAGCTCACCGGTGGCCCGCACCGCGAGCCCGGCAAGCACGTGCCCTGGGGCCCCGAGCGTGCGAGCCGACGCAGTCACTTCCTGCTCGGCGGCAACGTCTCGCACATCGATCCCGCGCACCTGCCCGAGTACACCGAGGCCCAACGACAGCTGCGCGCCAAGGCGCTCGAGCTGTGGGTCGACGACGTTGCGATCGACGAAGCCGGAGCCGTGCGCGTGAAGGTCGGTCTACGCAACCGCCATGTCGGCCACGACTTCCCCGGCCACGAGACGCCGGTCCGCTTCGCGTGGCTGCGCGTCGAGGCCCGCGACGCGCAGGGCAACGTGCTCGCGAGCACGCCCGTGTTCGAGGGCCGCCCCGACGAAGGCGACGTGCCGCCGCAGGTGATCGTCTACTACCGTCGCGTCGAAGGCCTCGACATCAAGTGGGACACCAGCCTGCCGCCCGACGGCTCGCGCGTCGACGAGGTCACGCTCGCGCTCCCGCCCAAAACCGAGGTCGCGGAGATCGTGGCGTACCTGCACGCCAACACCGATCCCCACGCCCCAGCCCTCGTCGCCCGCCGGGACCTGTAGCACCAACGATCAGTCAGTCGCTCCATCAATGCCCCCCACGGGGGGCACCACGGGCGGTCAAAGGCCACGAACCGATCCGCTTCGAGCGCGGAGCGATCGAACGGCCGCGAAGCGGGCGCCCGCGGCTCACACTGAGCCGGCCGCGGGGGGGCTAAATAACTAACCGATCACGGTGCCCGGGATGCCGCCGAAGCAGGTCCACCGGAAGTTGTCGAGCAGCACCGCCGAGTCGACGATGTTGTCCTGGATGTCCATGATCGCGAAGATCACCGTGATCGTCTCGCCAGACTCGACCGGCCAGGTGGTCTCGAGCCACTGCGTGCCGCCGTGGCCCTCGAGGCCGGTGCCTTGCAGCTCGGGCGCGTCGCAGGGCAGCGGGCAGTCGATGAAGTTGGGCGCGTCCTTGTAGTCGAGGAAGCCGGCGTTGAGCGACAGCGGCGAGCCGAACGCGTCGAACGTGATGTTGCCGGTCCACTCCTCGGAGCTGAGCCACGCGATGTAGATGTCGTTGTAGGCCCAGCCGTAGAAGTCCGGGTACTCGAACGACAAGAACGCGACGTTGTAGGAGAACGCGTTGACGGCCGTCGGCACCGTGATGCTGAAGCGCATCTCGGCGTAGTCGTAGGCGCCGTCGGTGCCGAGGAACTGATCGGCGATGGTGTTCGAGCAGTCGCCCATTCCGATCAGCGTCGCGTTGTCGTGGCAGTCCTCGCTGTCCGAGACCTTCTGCGGGCTCATCGGCGCGGGCAGGTTGCCGGGATCGTTGTTGGGGAGGCTGGTGTCACCGTCGGCGCCCGGCTCGGTGATGTCGAAGGCGTCGCCGGTCGAGAGGATCACCATCTTCTCGCCCTCGCGGACCGGATAGGTGGCGGGGTTGTAGGTGCCGAGCTGTCCCTCTTGGACCATCAGCGCGAGGTAGTGACCGTTGTAGTCGATCGTCGCCTGGAACTCGCCCGGACAGTTGAGCCCCAGCGCGCGCCAAGCCGCCGCCTCTTCGCTCGGGTACTCGAGGTGATCGCAGGGGTTGTGGGTCGGGACCAAGCAGATGTCGGGCGAGTCGGGCATCGTTCCGACGTCCCACTTGGGATCGTAGGGCGCCTCGTCACCGCTCGGATCGCCGTCGCCGGGCTCGTCGTCGTTGTCACCGTCGCCGTCGCCCTCCTGATCACCGTCGCCGGTCTCGTCACCGTCACCGTCACCGGGCGTCTCGGCCTCGGCCTCCGCCTCCTGGATGCCCTCCGGATTGGTGTCGCGACCGGAGGTGTCGTCCGAGCAGCCCGCGAACGAAGCGAGCGCGAGGCTCGATCCCAGCGAAGCCAAGAGGGTTCGACGCAGCGAAATGGCAAGCTTCATGGTCGGCCGCGATCGTCACGCGAAAACGGCCTCGTTTCAAGCCGAACTCGGCCGCTTCGCTCCGGTTCAACTGAAACCGCACTGCGCGAGCTACGTCGGGCCCGGGCGAAGCGCGGTTACAATCCCGTAGCTCCATGAAGTACCGAACCCTGCCCAACACCGACCTGCAGCTGTCCGCGATCGGCCTGGGCTGCTGGGCGATCGGCGGCAAGTGGTGGGGCGAAGATGTCGACGACCGCAGCTCGGTTGCGGCGATCCACGCCGCGCTCGAGCACGGCATCAACTGGTTCGACACCGCGCCGCTCTACGGCCACGGCCATGCCGACGAGCTGCTGGTCAAGGCGCTCGGCTCTCGTCGCCACGACGTCGTGATCGCCACCAAAGTTGGCGTGCGGGTCGAGGGCAAGACCGGGGGCCATGCGCTCAGCGATCTCGATCCCGATCACTTGGTCGAGGACTGCGAGGCCAGCCTTCGGCGGCTGCGGCTCGAGACCATTCCGCTGCTGCAGGTGCACTGGCCGTGCGAGCGCGGCACTCCGCTCGAGGCCACGCTCGAGACGCTGATGGCCCTGCGCGACGGCGGCAAGATCCGCCACTTCGGGCTCTGCAATTACGGAAGTGGACCGCTCGCCGACGCGCTCGCCTACGCGCCGACGCTGGCCAGCCTGCAGACGCCCTACTCGATGCTGCGCCGCGAGTTCGAGTATGCGCTGCGCGACGTGGTCGCGCCGATCGTCGACGGCGAACGGCAGCAACGGCTCGGCGTGCTCGCCTACGAGACCCTCTGTCGCGGGCTGCTGTCAGGCAAGTTCAGCGGCGTGCCGCAGTTCCCCGAGAGCGACCTGCGACGCAACGACGAGCGCTTTCGCGAGCCCTCGTGGTCGCGCATCCAACCTCTGATCGCGGCGCTGCGCGTGGTCGGGGCCAAGCTCGAGGTTCCACCTGCCGCGCTGGCCGTGGCTTGGGTGCTGCGGCAGCCGGGCGTGAGCGTGGCGATCGTCGGGGCCAAGCGGCCCGAGCAAGTCGCCGAGCATGTGCGCGCGCTCGAGCTGCTCGGTCGCGAGAAGGTCTGGCAGGCGCTCGCACCCCACATCGCCCACACGCGGGCGTAGCAGCTTGCAACGTGGTCCAGGCCACAGCCGACTTCTGAAGCTGGCCGTCGGCTTGCACCACTGTGCGGCGTGGCGTGCTGGTTCGCAGATTCGACCCGTTGCCCGAGTGATTCGTGGCGATTGCCCGACGCGGGTGTGTGGTCCTGTTGCGAACGGCAGACACGTCTCGAGGAGCCGCGCGCATGATCGACCGTCCGGACCGAACCCGTCTGCCGCTCACCAGCCGAGTGTGGTTTTTTCCAACGCTGATCTTGCTGATGCCGCTGCTCTCGCGCGCGTGCATGGTCGGGATGTCGAGCAAGCCACGCCCGGCTGCGCCCTCCAACGAAGAAGTCTGCCTCTCGCAGTACGACGAATGCATCGCGCTGTGCGAGGGCGACACCGAGACCGACACCGGCGAGACCGAGACCGGCGACACCGAGACAGGCGACACCGAGACCGGCGACACCGAGACCGACACGGGCGGCGAGTCGGACTGCGTGCAGGTCTGCGAGGCGGAGCTGCAGGACTGCTTCGAGTTCGGGGCCGTCTCGCCGCCGGCCGATTACCAGTCCGGCGGACCGACCTGCGATCCCGGCTCGGGCTACTGCGGATACGACGACAGCCCCACGCCGGACTACGGCGAGCCGGTCGAGGAGGACTCGGAGAGCTACGACTGGAGCTGCGACTCGAGCGACGACGACTACTACGATGACGACTCCTCGAGCGGCTTCAGCTGCGACTACAGCGACGAAGACTCCTCGGACGACTACAGCGACGACGGAAGCGGCTTCGACTGCAGCGCCGACAACTACGACGAGGGCGACAGCGACGACGACGGCGACGACTGGGGCGAGGACTGGGGCGAGCGCTCGCCCGCGGGCGGCGACGGGATCGAGGCACCGACCGACTTACCCGCGCCGTGAAATCGTGTGCAATCATGCTAGGGGAGCCGCCCGCATGAGCCATCATCACGACCACGATCACCATCACGATCACTGCGACCGCGAGCAGCCACAGCAGCAGCAAGGCGGCGGTCCGGACACCCGCTTCCTCGAGTTCGAGCTCAGCAAGGTGCTGTTCTCCGAGGCCGAGGGGGTCGCCCGCGAGGCGTTCCGCGAGCTGCTCAAGGAGGCCGCGAAGCGTCGCCTGCAAGAGCGCTGGGGCGACCGCATCGACGCACTGGCCAACCTCGCGATCGACGAGCTGATCGACGACGCGACCGCCAACTTCGAGATCGAGGCGAAGATCGCCGCGCGCAATCAGGCTCGTCGCACGCTCGAAGATCGCGTGAGCGAGATCCTCTCGCGACCCGCAGGCGCGAGCGAGAGCGGCGACGCCAGCGACGCGCCAGCCGAGTGATTCGATCGCAGCCGTTGTATGCTCGGCCCGTGCCCGAGGACCCGTACCGGCGCCTCTATCTCGAGCTGCACGCCTCGCGCTTCGACTCCGCCGAGGCCAACGCAGCCGTCGAGCAGGTGGGCGCGCCCGCGCGGGCGATCCGAGCGCTGGCCACCGTCCGCCAGCACAACTTCGCCAGCGCGCGCGCGGATCTGCTGGCCGCTCGCGCGGCGCCCGAGCTCGCGCCGATCGTGGAGCTCGTGCTCGGGGTCGGGCTGTTTGCGTCGCGCGACTACGACCTCGCCCTGACCACGCTCGCGCGCGCGGCCGATCGCGGCAAGCCGGGCATCGCCAAGCAGGCCCGCATGATCGCGCAGCACTTTGCTCGCGCGCTCGGGTGGACGGAGGAAGGCCCCGCGCGGCCGAGCGAAGAGGACGGCGAGCTGCATCGCATGGTCGTGGACGCGCGCGCCCTCGCAACGCGCGGCGAGTTCCGCCAGGCTGGCGACCTGCTCGAGCGTGCCCGCGCCGAGGCTCCGTACTCGGTCACGATCGTGCTCGAGCTCGCGCTCGCGCGGCATCAGCAGGCGCCGCACACCTTCGCGGAGGGGCTCGAGCGGCGCTTCGATGATCTGCTCGAGTGGGCGCCCGGCCTGATCTCGGACGCCGCGGCCGAGCTCGGCGTCGCGCTGTGGACCGATCAGGGAGTGCAGCGCGACCGCGACACCGTGGTCGCGCTGCTCGAGTGCGCGAGGCGAATGCTGACCGACGAGGTGGATCTCGAGCGGCCTTGCTATCGCGTCCGCGATCGGCTCCGGCAGGTGCCGCCCGTCGATCCGCAGGGCCCCTCCCCGCTCGCGCGACTGCACGCCGAGGATCGCCCGTTGATCGATCGCATCGAGGCCGTGCTGGTCAAGGCGCTCGGGATCAAGCCGCCGAAGGACGACGAGTCGGTCCCGCAGCCAAGCGCCACGCCCAATCGACGTCCGGCGATCTGGAAGCCGCGCCACCTCAGCCCCGCACAGATCGAGCAGTTCCTGGTCGACGGCTTCTTGATCGTGCCGCGTGCGTTCGATCCCGAGGTCGCTCGGGCCTGGCGCGAGGACGCCAACCGGCGCATCCGCGAGGAGCCGGAAAAGTGGATCCGCGGCTACGACCCGAACGACGAGGCTCGCAATCTCCGAAATTACTCGCCCGACGATCCCAGCACCTGGACGTGGGGTCGCATCGACCTCCACGGGCCCGAGACGGTGGTGATCGAGGAGTTCGCCCCGGCCGCGTGGGCCACCGCCTGCGACCTGCTCGGCGGCCCCGATCGCATCAAGACCAGGACCTGGACCAACTATTTGATCATCAACCTCTGTGACGAGATCGAGCTCGGCCTCGACACGCCGGCCCCCGGAGCGCCGAGCTGGCACATCGACGATCCGAGCCCGGCCACCCGCCTCGATCGCATCACCAACGGCCTGATCGGCATCGCGCTGTTCGACCGGCTGCTGCCGAGCTCGGGCAACACCTGGGTCGCGCCCGACTCGGTCGGGCTGGTCGCCCGCGATCTCGCGGCCCACCCCGAGGGCGTCGACTACGTCGTGCAACGCGGCACCCGCATCACCGCGCAGTGCAAGCGCTTCCACGAATTCGTCGGCGAGGCCGGCGACGTGCTGCTCATGCACCCGTTGATGATGCACTCGGCCTCGCCCAATCGCAGCGGACGGATCCGCTGGATGGGCAACCCGATGATCTATCTACACGAGCCGCTGAACCCGTTTCGACCGGTCGACGAGCTGTCGCCGGTCGAGCTCGCGATTCACCGCGCGATTCAGTAGCCGATGCCGACGCGCCGATAGATCGCGGCCAGCAGCCACATCGGGCCGATCAGCAGGAACTGCAGATCCTCGAAGAACGACGGCTTCTTGCCCTCGATCTTGTGGCCGATGAACTGGAAGATCCACGCGATCACGAAGATGATCAGCGAGCTGGCCCACAGCGGGATCGGCAGCCCGGCCAGCACGTGCACGACCACGAGCATGACCGCGCTGATCGCCGCCATGCCGATCGCCAGCGGGATCGAGATCAACGCGTAGTAGCCGATCGCCAGCGCGATCACGCCGGTCGCCCAGCTCAGCCACGGGTTGTCGAACGGGCTCGGAATCGACGCGAGCAAGCCGAGCACGCTGATCATGATCCACGGGATGCACACCCAGTGGATCTTCTTGTTGGTCGGGTTCTGGTGGCTCTCTCCGTAGGCGTCCAACCATTCTTGAGCGGTTCGCATTGTGGGTCCTCCAAACGATCGAGCCCGACTCAGCGGGCCAAACTCGGGACAAGCAAGACGTTGACGAGCATGCGCTCGAAGTCGGCGGTGATCTTCGCGTCGTCGGTTTCACCAGGCCAGAGCTCGGCCCAGATCACCGCCTCGCGCAGGAAGCCGACCGCGAGCAGGAAGGTGGTGCGGGCCAGCTGCTCGGGATCCTGACCCGGAGCGAAGGCCTCGCGCTTGCGCAGCCAGGTCGCGGTCACGCGCTGCATGAGCACCGCGTTGAGCTCGCGCGCGTGGGCTGCAAACGCGGCGCTGCGGCGGGCCTCGACGATCGTCGCTCGAATCGCCCCTTGTCGACGGCGATGCAGCGCGACCATCTCGCGCGCGTTGATGGCCAGCATCGCCTGCGGCGAGAGCCCGTCGAAGCGGCCGGGCGCGAACGCGAGATCGATCTGCGCGAGGATCTCGGCGTAGAAGTGGCGGCGCAGGTGCTCGAGCAGCGCGTCCTTGTTGCCGACCCGATCGTAGAAGGTGCCGACGGCCACGCGCGCGCGCTTGCAGACCTCGTTGACCGTGATCTCCTCGAAGGTCTTCTCTTCGATCAAACCTTCGAGCGCCTCGACGATCCGCTCGAGGCTTCGCTGGCTGCGAACCTGTCGCGCGGGGCGGAGCTGCTCGCGGGCGGGCGCCCGCGGGGGCTGGGTGTCTTCGGCTCGCTTCATCCGAACCTGAATTCGGATTCGGATATTAGGGACTGCGCAGGCTTCCGTCAAGTGCCCAATTTCATGACCAAATCCTGCAATTTGGGCTCGATCCACAGGGGCACCCGCAGAAACGCGGCGAGCTGCTTGGCGTGGTCGTGGAGCTGCTCGAGGTTGCCATGGTCGAGCACGTTCACGCGGCGCCCGTCGTCGAGCACGAGGTTGAGCTCGTACGCCGTGAAGTCGCTCTCCCCTCCGCTGATCTCCTCGGGCGTGATCTGCAAGCCACGAATGCTCGACAGCGACA
>DATLLB010000222.1:0-3084 GCA_035538075.1 Enhygromyxa sp. | reverse complement strand
CGTCAAAGTGAGGGCGAGAAACAAGCTCGGACGCATGGGCTCCTCCAGGACGGCGAAGCTGGTGGGATACGGCCCCACCCTCCTCGTCCTAGGATCTTTGCGGACCGAAGCCAAAATTTTGGCGAAACCCGATGCACGCATCGGCCAGAATTCGCGTCTCCATGCTGCTCCGAGTACCTTCGACGCGAGGCCCCATGCGATTCACCGTTCCTTCGATTTCTCCTCGTTCCCTTCGTGTTGCTCGATCGCTCGCGCTCGGCGTGGGCGCGCTCCTCACCGCCAGCACGCTCGCAGCGTGTCAACCCGACACAGGCCCCGGCTCGGTCGTCGTGACCTACGTGCTGGGCAACAGCAAGACCTGTGAGGAGGTTGGGGTCACGGACATCCAGGCTTCGCTGTTTCAGGGCGACTACGAGGATCCGTCGGTGCTCTACTCCGAGATGGTCTCCTGCAACGAGGGCGAGGTCGTGCTCGAGAGCGTGACGCCCGACACCTACGAAGTGCGAGTCATTGGCTACGACGCAACCGGCGTCGCGACGTTCGACAACTTGGGGCATGCTGCCTCAGATCGCCGGGTCGAGGTCCTCGAGGCTGCGCAGTCGGACCTCGCTCAGGACCTGACCGCCCGCCCCGCCGATCTTCGGGTCCGATGGCGCCTCGGCGCGGATGGCTTCGGCAATTGTTCGGGTGTCGGAATTGAACGTTTCGAGATCACGGCCTACCAAACCGGCGGCTCGACGCTGCTGCTGCAGACCGAGATTGACTGCGAAGCACCGGGCGATTCGCAGGGTTACCGCCTGGTGCCGGATCCGGATCGCGAGCTGAACGCGGTGCTGTTTGGCGAGGTCGGCATTCAAGCGCTCGCCGCCGACGGCTCCGATGTCGGCGATCCTGCAGTGTTTACATTCGACCCAGTGAGCGCAGGTTATCCGGTCGAATTGGCAATTGAGTGTACCGAGGCCGGGTGCATTCCGGCGACGTAGCGATTTGACCTCACGCCGCGTTCGCGCCCCTGAAAACGGTGCGATCCCGAACACGATGAAAGATCGAGGTCGCAGCTGGCGACCTCGATCATTTTTTCTGTGTTGAAGCGCTGAGCAGCTTGGGTTAGTGTGCTCATGACGAGTGTCCATGTTCACGCAACTGGCACTCGAAACTGGTCTGTTGGACAGAGCGAGGTAAGAACCTCGACTCCCTCGTCGCTTCATCTCCCGGGCATTCCCATGGGGGGCGGCATCGACTCTCTCCCGCATTCGCCACCGCGGGACGGCCGGATCCGTCATGCACTACAGCCAGCAACGCAGCGCGGTCAACTCCACCCTCGAGCTCGGAATCGGCGGCGGAGCCGATGTGCTGCGAGTTCGATTCCAGGGTTTCATCGATGTCGCCGAGCTCGGCGAGCGGCTCGAGGCCATCCTCGATCGTCTGCGCCGCGAGACGCCAAACGGGCTCCTGTGTGATCTTCGACCGGTCGCCGGCTATGGACCCGGCACGCCCACACTCGCACGCGACGGCCTCGCGCTCGCGCGGCGAGTCGGCGTCCGACGGGTCGCGCTGGTGGTCAACTCCTCGGTGGTGCGCACGGCGGCGCAGATGCTCGCGCGCAACCTTCGGCTGGAGCTGCGCTGCTTCTTCGGCGAGGCCGAAGCGCTGCGCTGGCTCGATGGTCTAGAACGGTTGCCGAGCTAGCTGCTGCCTCAGCCGGAGATGCTGGGGATGTGCACGATCTGCACTTTGTTGCCGGCCGGATCGATCAAGTAGAACGAAGTCGCGCCGTCGCGATGCAGGCGCGGCTTGGCGAGGATCTCGATGCTCCACTCGGCGGCGCGCTCGCTCAGGCGCGCATGCCAAGCCTCCACCGCCGCTGCGTCGGGGACCATGAGCCCGAGGTGGTCGAGGGCCGAGTGCGTGCGATCGACATGCGCGACGCGATGCAGCGCGAAGTTGTCGCGACCGCTGGTCAAGTACGCCGCCGCGTCGTCCGGCTGCCAGTCGGTGCGCATCCCCAGCCCTTCGCGATAGAACCGCAGCGTCGCGTCGTAGCGGTCGTCGGGCACGTGAATGGCGACGTGGTGAAGGCCCAACAGCGGCGGCGTGGTCGACTCGGCAGGCGCGCTCACGCCTTCGTTGATAGGCGCGGCCCGGGGCTCAGGCAAACGCAAAGACCGAGCGCCCGCGCTGCGCTGGACGCGGCTTGGGCGACCGTGATAACCCCGCTGCGGAGCCCTCTGCCGTGAAACGAGCCCTCGGAATCTACCTCGCCGCCCTGTTGATCCTCCCTGCCTGCCAGCCCAAGGAGAAGGACGTCGACGTCGAGGCCGAGATCGCGCGCAACCTGAAGGAGGGCGACTCGAACCTGCGCAACAACAAGGTCGACGAGGCCAAGACCAACTACGAGGTCGTGCTCGGCTACGACGCCAACAACGCCGCCGCGCTCACGGGCCTCGGCCGCATCGCGCTGGAGGCCGGTGATGCGACCGCCGCGATCGACTCGCTCGAGAAGGCCGTCGCCGCCGATGCCGGCAACGCGCTCGCGCAGGCGTCACTCGGACGCGCCCACGCCCTGGCCAAGGACTGGGCCAACGCGGCCGAGCACCTCGGCAAGGCCTGGGAGCTCGACAAGGACACCGAACAGTACGCGCTCGAGTACGGCGTCGCGCTGCGTGAATCCAAGCAGCTCGACAAGGCCGCCGAGATTCTCGAAGAGGTCGCCGAGATTAACCCGAAGATCAAGTACGTCTATCGCGAGCTCGGCAGGGCCCAGTTCGACGCCGGCGAGCTCGACAAGGCCCTGCGTACTTTCATGAAGGCGCAGAGCACCTGGGCCGGCGACCAAGATGCCTTCGCCGGCGCTGCGCTGGTCTACGAGGCCCAGGGCGAGATTTCCAAGTCGATCGATCAGTGGTCGTCGTACATCCAGCAGGACTGCTGCTCGACCTACTCCAAGGACGTCGCCCAGCCCAAGCTCGCCGAGCTGAAGGAAAAAGAGAACGCGCTGCCCAACGACGCGCCACCGCCCGAGCCCACCGAAGGCTGAAGCTCGAGCTCACCTCCAGTCTCGACGTCGACTCGAGCCCCCAGTCT
>DATLLB010000221.1:0-14556 GCA_035538075.1 Enhygromyxa sp. | reverse complement strand
CCTCGATCGTGCCGCGGACCATGATCAGACCGACGACGATCGTCGCGACCAACGCCGCCAAGCCAACCCATCGAAGCTTGATCGTCGCCCGGGACCACGCCGCAAACATGCGGCCGCGCCGGAGCAAGGATCATGCCCTCGTGCGATGCGGCCCCATCGATATTCGGAGCAGTCGAGCGTGCTGCGATCGCACGATCACGACGTGCTCGCGTGCCACTCGGCCACGGCTCGAAAAGCGCCGCAAGCTGGAATGCCCTCAGCGGGGCGCCATTCGGATCGCGCCGTCGAGCCGGATGTCCTCGCCGTTGAAGTAGCCGTTGCGACACAGCTCGAGCGCGAGCGAGGCGTACTCTTGCGGCCGCCCGAGCCGCGACGGGTGCGGGACCTGGGCGCCGAGGGCCTCGCGGACCTTCTCGGGCAGACTCTGCAGCAGCGGCGTGTCGAAGATCCCGGGGAGGATCGTGTTGACGCGGATGCCCTCGCGCGAGAGGTCGCGAGCGATCGGCAAGGTCATGCCGACGACGCCGGCCTTCGACGCCGAGTAGGCGGCCTGGCCGAGCTGACCGTCCTCGGCCGCGACCGAGGCCGTGTTGACGATCGATCCTCGGTCGCCGCACTCGAGCTTGTCGAGCGTCATCATCCCGGCCGCCGACTTGGCGATGCAGCGGAACGTGCCGACCAAGTTGATCTGGATGATCTTGTTGAACTGCTCGGTCGGGAAGTGCTGGATCGCGCCGGTCTCCTTGTCGCGCGAGGCGGTCTTGATCGCGTTGCCCGTGCCCGCGCAGTTGATCAGGATCCGCTCCTGGCCGAGCGCGCCGCGGACGGTCGCGAAGCCGGCGTCGACATCCGCATCGGAGGTCACGTCGACCTTCGCAAACACGCCGCCGATCTCCTTGGCCACGGCCGCGCCGCGCTCCTGGTTGAGATCGAAGATGCCGACCTTGACGCCCACGGCGGCGAGCGCCCGAGCCGTGGCCTCGCCGAGCCCCGATGCGCCGCCGGTGACGATTGCGGTGATGTTCGAGTCGAGCTTCATGGCCGCGCAGGATAGCCAATCGCGATCCCGCTCGGTGGGTCGAGCGCTAGCGATAGATCCGGGGCATCAGCGCGGCCGTGAGCTTGCGAAAGTCGAAGTCGAGCGGGTCCGAGTACGGCGGCATCTCGCTGCTGCCGAGCTCGAGCAGCACGAAGCGATCCTCGCTCGGCGTCCAGACGATCAGCTCGAGCTCGCTCCGCCACCGCCAGTCGCCCGGCGGGTCGGCTTCGACGGTGGCGAGCAGCTCGCAGCGCTGGCCGAGCGCCTCGACGCGCACCAGCTCGAGGTTCTCGCTGCACGTGATCCGCATCGTCGTGCTCGGCAGCTGCTCCGGGTCGACGCCCGAGCACGCCGCTGCGCTCAGGTAGATGACTTGATCGGGGCCGGTCCGCAGCAAGTGTCCGACGAGCGTCGGCTCGTCACGCTTGTCATGCCCACGCACAGCGACCGCGGCGTCGACACGCAGGTCGATGACCCGAACTTCGTCGGCGGCCAGCGCCGCGTCGATGCGCGGGATCGGGGGCCGCTCGAACACCTCGAGCCGCGCAGGCTCGAGCCTCTGACACGCGACGACGCCCAAGAACGCGGCGGCGAGGCCGGCGACCAGGGCGGCGCCGGGATGGCCGGCCTCGAGGTTGAACACGGCGATCAACGCGAACACACCCACCACCCACAGGATCGGCCCGACCGCGCCACTGCGCGCGCGCTCGAGGCTCTCCTCGTCCGCCGTGTACTTGGCGACCAGCGCCGCCCGGCGACGTTCGAGCGCCGCTCGGTCGTCGGCGCTCATCGGCCGGGTCGTCAGCGCCAGCACCCGAGCACGGTAGCAAGAAGACCCGTGCTCGGCACGAGATCACGAGATCAGTGTGTGATCGTAATTTTGTTCATGCGCAGCGGCTTGGAGGTCTTGCCTTGCCGGCTGCCGAAGGTCTCGAGCTTCTTGAGCACGTCCATGCCCTCGATCACGCGCCCGAACACCGGGTGCTTGGAGGGCGTGCTGGTGTCCCACCAGTCGAGGAACGAGTTGTGCGCCGTGTTGATGAAGAACTGGCTGCCGCCGCTGTTGGGTCGACCGGTGTTGGCCATCGACAGCGTGCCGGGCTCGTTCGAGAACTTCGCGTTGGCGAGGAACTCGTCTTGAATGTTGCCGCTCGGCGGGCCGCCGGTGCCGGCGCGCGAGGAGTTGGGATCCTTGGAGTAGGGGCAGCCGAACTGCGCCATGAACCCGGGGATCACTCGGTGGAAGTGCAGGCCGTCGTAGAAGCCCGACTCGGCCAGGCGGATGAAATTACCGGCCGTGATCGGCATCTCGGCCAAGAAGATCTCGGCCTTGATCGTGCCTTCGCTGGTGTCGAAAACTGCGGTGGGGTTTGCCATGGTGGTCCTTCGCGCCGGCGAGCGTAGGGGATCGCTGCGAGCCGGTCTAGCTTCGGAATCGGCGCTACCCTCGACCGATGCACTGGTCGCACGACGAGTTGATGCACGAGCTGCTGATCGTGCCGCGACGGGCGTTTCTTCCCTGGTCGGGCACCGAGGTGATCGAACGGCCGGGGTGGTTGCAGCTGGTCACGCCCTCGTTTCGGCAAGGCGGGCTCAACGAGGTCGTGTACGCGCAGCTCGACGCGAGCGAAGCCGACGCGGTGATCGACGCCACGCTCGCACGCTACCGCGAGCTCGGGCTGCGCTTTCGCTGGACGGTCACGCCGGACTGTCGGCCCGCGGATCTCGGAGAGCGACTCGAGCAGCGTGGGCTCGAGCGCGCCGACCTGCTCGGCATGGTTCGGACGCTCGACGAGGTGCCCGAGCAGGACGAGGTTCGGATCGAGCGAGTCGGGCTCGCGAACTTGTCCGAGTATCTCGCTACCGTCGGCGCCGGCTGGGGGCTCGACCCTGCCCCGTTCGAGCCCTACGCGCGCGCGCAGCTGGCCGATCCGATCGCTCGCTACGCGCTGTTCCTCGCGCGCGTGGGCGAGCAGCCGGTGGCGATCGCAGGCGGCATCGCGTTCGAGCGCTCGCTCTACTTGCAAGGCGGCGTGGTGCTGCCCGAGTTTCGCCAGCGTGGGATCTATCGCGCGCTGACCCACGCGCGGCTGCGCTACGCGGCCTCGCGCGGGCTCGGGCTCGTGACCACGCACGCGCTGCGCTCGAGCTCGGCGCCGCTGCTGGAGCGGCTCGGCTTTCGTTCGCTGGTCGACTTCGCGTCGTACCGCGGGCGCTGATGTTCAGGAATCAGGGCAGCGCCTGCAGACCGTGGGGCGGCGACGGGTTCACGAGCACGTCGGGCTCGCACTGCACCGTCACGTCCTCGAACACGACCCCATCCTTGCTCGCGCTCAACACGTAGGTGCCCGGCGGCACGTTCGTGTACAGCACGCCGCCGTCGTCGGAGGTCTCGGTCAAGTCCGCCTGCGGGATCACGTTGGCGTTGAAGTAGACCGGCCCGTGCTCGGCCGGCAGGCTCGGCGTGATCGTGACCGTCGCGCCGGCCTCACCGTGGGCGCCCTCGTCGTAGAGCGACTTGCCGACCCGCGTGACCGTGCTGGCGATCTGGCAGGCCGCAGGGTCGGGCGTGATGCTGACGATCTGCGCGAGCGCAGC
The DNA here is from genome assembly GCA_035538075.1 of Enhygromyxa sp. Taxonomy (GTDB): domain Bacteria; phylum Myxococcota_A; class Polyangia; order Nannocystales; family Nannocystaceae; genus Plesiocystis. The sequence goes on along the minus strand of DATLLB010000221.1, from coordinate 10,919 downwards.
GAAGGTCGCGTCGTCGGGCGCCTGGAAGGTCACGCGCTCGACCACGCCCGAGTCCGGCAGCGTGAAGGTCTTGGTGTAGATCGTCGGGTAGCCGGCCTTCTCGAACACGAACGTGGCCGCGGCCCCGGCCGGCAGCGCGTCGAAGTCGAAGTGGCCGTCGGCGTCGGTGGTGGCCTGCTGATCGGCGAGCTCGAGGATCGTCACGGTCGCGTTGGCGACCATCGTCCCGGGGCCGAACGCGAACGCGTCTCCGCTGACGCGCACGAGCTCGCCGGGATCGCCATCGCCATCACCGTCACCGTCGCCATCGCCATCGCCATCACCATCACCATCACCGTCACCATCGCCATCGCCCGCCTCGGTCTCGGTCCCGGCTTCGGAACCCGGCTCATCGGGCGTGCAGGCGAGGAGCGTGAAGGGCAGCAGCAAGAGCAGCGATCGGCGCAGCGAAGACATGGCCGACCGTAGCAGTCCGTGCTGAAACTCGCCACACCCGCGTTGCATCCTGCATCGCTCGCGTCCGCGCGAATCGAGCAATTGCAGCAATGCTTGCCAGCTCCGGCGCTTGCATGTGCAATCGATCGATGCCTCGCCTGCTGAAGTTCCCAGTGATTCGGGCCCTCCCCTACTCGCTGCTCGGATCGCTCGCGCTGATCGCCTGCACTGAAGATCCGCAGAGCAACGATGACGAGGCCAGTGAGACCGGCGACGGTGACGGTGATCCGGGCGACGGCGACGGTGATGGCGACGGCGAAGCCACGCGCCCCAACTGGCATCAGGACATCGCGCCGCTGGTCTACGAGAACTGCGTCGGCTGTCACCGCGAGGGCAGCATCGCCCCGTTCTCGCTCGAGACCTACGCGGGCGCCTCGGCCTGGGCAGCGCTGATGAACGACGTGGTCGCAGCGGGCACGATGCCGCCGTGGGGTGCGATCGAGACCGACGAGTGCCAGCCCGATCACGCGTGGGCCAACGACCTGCGCCTCGACGATGCACAAAAACAATTGCTCGCCGACTGGATCGCCGTCGGCACGCCCGAGGGCGACCCGGCCGACGCCGTCGAGCTGCCGAGCCCGCCCAACCTCGACCTCGCCAACCCGACCGCCACGTTTCAGAACCCGAGCCCGTTCGTGGTCGGCGGCAACGCGGACAGCTTCATCTGCTACTCGATCGATCCGCAGCTCGACAACGACGTCTGGGTGACCGGCGTGCAGATGGTGCCGGACAACCAGCAGGTCGTGCACCACGTGCTGATCTACGCCGACCCCGACGCCAACTCGGCGACGGTCGCCGGGCCCGATGGCAGCTATCCGTGCTTCGGCGTGGCTGGGGTCGACAACGCCCAGCTGATCGGCACGTGGGTGCCGGGCGCGGTGCCGACCGAGATGCCCGCGAACGTCGGGCTCCCGCTGCCGGCCGGCTCGCGCATCATCTTGGCCTACCACTACCACCCGACCGGCGCGGGCGATGAAGTCGATCAGAGCTCGGTCGCGCTGCGCTACACCGAAGACCCGCCGATCTATCGCGGCAGCGTCGACCTGATCGGCAACTTCCCGACCGCGCCCAGCTTGCTGCCCGGGCCCAACGATCCCGGCGGCAACGCGCTGTTCTACATCCCCGCCAACGCCTCGGGTCACACCGAGACCATGCGTTTCGAGATCCCCGCCGTCGTGCCGCCGGTCGACATCTTCACGCTCGGCACCCACATGCATTACGTCGGCGTCGACATGCGCGTGTGGATCGAGCGTGACGGCGAGGAGATCTGCATGATCCAGACGCCGCGCTGGGACTTCAACTGGCAGCGCACCTACAACATCGACGCGACGATCGGCAACTTCCCCAAGGTCCAGGGCGGCGACGTGGTGATGCTCGAGTGCACCTACGAAAACACGCTCGACAACCCGTTCCTGGCCGAGGCGCTGGCCGAGGAGGGCATGAGCCAGCCGACCAACGTGCTGCTCGGCGAGTCGAGCCTCGAGGAGATGTGCCTCCTCATCTTTGGCGTCGCGTACCCGAATTTTCCTTAGCTTTGCACCTGCAGCGCGCTCTGTGCGGAACGCCACGGCTGCGGCGAATGGCCGCGCTCGAACGCTTCCTGCACACGTGCGCGCGATCCTTGCTATCGTGCCGGTCGTGGTGCTCGAGAAAACCGTCGCAACCCCGACCTCCCGCGCGCGGCTCTTCGCCCTGGCCTTCGCTGGCCTGGCCGGCTGCTACTCGAACGCCTTCGACGAGGCGATCACCAACGTCTACTACTGCGTCGAGAACTCGGACTGTCTGTCGAGCCAAGCGTGCGACCAGTTCCGCTGCGTGAGCGACAGCGGACCGCACCTGCAGCTGACCTTGCCCGAGCCGCTGACGCTGGTCACCAGCACGCAGCTGACGGTCGACTTCAGCTCGACCGACTTCACGCTCAGCGAGGCCAACCACTTCAAGGAGGGCGAGGGCAAGGTCCGCATCTCGATCGACGGCGAGGTGGTGTTGGAGAGCTTCTCCGAGGCGGGCGAGCTGGTCGACATCACCGGCCTCGAGCCCGGCGCCCACCGCATCGAGATCCAGGCCATCTACGGCGACGGCACGCCCTACGACAACCCGAGCGCGTCGGACTACACCGCGTTCTTCGTCGAGAGCGACAATCCTCAGCGCCCGCAGGTCGCGATCGCCTATCCGCCGCCCGGCCAGCTCCACGTGCTGGGCGAGCCGCTGCAGCTGCGGGTCGCCGTTCGCAACTTCGAGCTGGTCACCCAGGGCACCGATTGCAAGGTCCCGACCGACTGCGATCCCTTCGATCCCGCCGCGGTCGACTGCATCCCGAGCTGCCCGGCCGCACCGAGCGGCCACGTCCACGTCTACCTGCTCGACAACTACCCCGACTGCCTGCTCGACACGCCGATCGGCTGCAACGGCGACTATGTGGTGAGCATGAAGACGCCGAGCGACGGCGGCGGTGAAGTGGTCGGTGAGCTGCCCGCCGATCTGTTCGAGACCACGGGTCCCGTGAACCTGAGCGTCAGCTTGCAGTACAACGATCACGACCCGTATCCATCGAAGAGCTTCATCATCTACGACTCGGTCGAAGTGCACATGACCGAGTGATGGCGGCACTCGTAGCCGCTGCAGCTCACTCCTGACGGTGGTTCTCAGCCTTGACGGGCGCGTGGCTTCGGCTATAACGCGCCCGTTCGCTCAATTTGTGTAGAGCGAGCGGGGTTTGGAGGTTGGACGGTGGTTTGACCCGGAGGCTGTTGTGCGCCTCCGGAGGAGTTGGAGGACGCCGATGGAGCCGATGGAGAATCGGGGCCCGCCACCGCGCGGTACCCCAGAGTGGTACTTGTACAAGCGAAACCTGCGGCTGGCCGGCCGCACGGGCGGACGGATGGCACGCTTTCGCGAGATCGCGAAGCGCAAGCAGCTGACGATCGAGGAGACCGTCTCGGGTCAGCTCGAGCCGGTGTTCGTCAGCGAGTTCCGCTACTTCCAGTGGAACGTCGAGCCGATGCTGTGCGCCTACTGCAATGCGCGGTTGAGCAAGCAGACCCGGACGCGTGACCACGTCACGCCGCGCTCGCGCGGCGGCGGTGCCAACGACAACCTCGTGCCGTCTTGCGCCCCGTGCAATCGGGCCAAGGGCGACGACCCACTGCTCGTCTACATGTGGCGCAGAGCGCTGGGGCAGTGATGCCGCGCGAGCAAAGAGCGGCCTCGGAGAGATCCGGGGCTGCTCTTTTCATGGCAGCATTACTCGCCGCCGAGCTGCTTTTCGATCTTCGCCCACGTGTCGCGCAGCTCGATCGTCCGGTTCAGCACCGGGACCCCAGGCTTGGAGTCCTTGTCCAGGCAGAAGTAGCCGAGCCGCTCGAGCTGGAAGGCCTGCTCGCCGCTCACGTCCCCGAGCGCGCGCTCGAGCATGCAGCCGTGCACGACTTGGCGCGAGTCCGGGTTCAAGAACTGGCGGAAGTCGGCGCCGTCCTTCTGCGGGTTGGCCTCGGTGAACAGGCGATCGTAGAGCCGCACATCGGCCGGGATCGCATGCTTGGCCGAGACCCAGTGGAGCGTGCCCTTGACCTTGCGGCCGTCGGGCGACTTGCCGCCGCGCGAGGCGGGATCCCAGGTGCAGATCAGGCGCACGACCTCGCCGCTCTCGTCGGTCTCGACCGACTTGCAGGTGAGCAGGCACGCGTAGCGCAGCCGCACCTCCTTGCCGGGCGCGAGCCGATACCACTTCTTGGGCGCCGACATGCGGAAGTCGTCGCGCTCGACGTAGAGCACCCGCGAGAACGGGATCTTGCGCGTGCCGTAGCTCGGGTCCTCGGGGTGCAGCGGGGCCTCGAACTCGTCTTCCTGATCTTCGGGGTAGTTCTCGATCACGACCTCGAGCGGCCGCATCACGCCCATGTAGCGAGGCGCGACCTCGTTGAGGCGCTCGCGGACGGTGTGCTCGAACAGCGAGATGTCGACGATGCCGTCGCGCTTGGACACGCCGATGCGCTCGCAGAACGAGACGATCGCCTCGGGCGGGATGCCGCGCCGGCGCAGGCCGCTGAGCGTGGGCATGCGCGGGTCGTCCCAACCATCGACGTGCTTCTCCTGCACGAGCTGCAGCAGCTTGCGCTTGCTCATCATCGTGTAGTCGAGGTTGAGCCGGGCGAACTCGGTCTGCTCGGGCCGCGCTCCGCCGACCGGACAATTCTCGACGACCCAGTCGTAGAGCGGGCGGTGATCCTGAAACTCGAGGCTGCACAGCGAGTGCGTGATGTCCTCGAACGCGTCCTCGAGCGGGTGCGCGTAGTCGTACATCGGATAGATGCACCACGCGTCGCCAGTCCGGTGATGGTGCTGCTTCAAGATCCGGTAGAGCAGCGGGTCCCGCATGTTGAGGTTCTTGTGCTGCATGTCGATCTTGGCGCGCAGCACATGCGTGCCTTCGTCGAATTCACCCGCGCGCATGCGGGCGAACAGATCGAGGTTCTCGGCCACGCTGCGGTTGCGGTACGGGCTGTCCTCGCCGGGCTTGTAGAAGTTGCCCCGGTTCTCGCGGATCTGCTCGAGGCTCTGGCTGTCGACGTAGGCCTTGCCCTGCTCGATCAGCTCGACCGCGCACTCGTACATGCGCTCGAAGTAGTCCGACGCGAAGTACTCGCGCTCGCCCCAGTCGAAGCCCAACCACCGGATGTCTCGCTTGATCGCCTCGACGTACTCGACGTCCTCGGCGGTCGGGTTGGTGTCGTCGAAGCGCAGGTTGCAGCGCCCGCCGAACTCGGCGGCCATGCCGAAGTCGATGCAGATCGCCTTGGCGTGGCCAATGTGCAGGTAGCCGTTGGGCTCGGGCGGGAACCGGGTGTGGACGCGGCCGCCCCACTTGCCGCTCTGGACGTCCTGGGCGATCAGCTCGCGGACGAAGTTGGAGGGGGTCTCGTCGGGCCGTTCGGGCGTGCTCACGCGCGCATCTTTACCTCAAAGTTGGAGTGGCGGCGAAGCCGGCACGCAGCCCGCGGCTGGCCGCAGCGCGGCGGGCTTGTTAAGGTCGCGGCGCAATGTCAGCCGGCGAGTCGGACCTTGGGCCCGGAGTGAAACGTAGGGTGTCGGAGCGCGCGCAGGCGCAGCCGAGCACGATCCGAGTCCGACTCGACGCGTGAAGAAGATGGGTCTGCTCGAGCGCCTGTTCGGACCGCCGCGTGCGGTCGCCCGCGACTACCGCCAGGGGCCCAAGCTCGTCGGGCTCGATCCGGTGGCCGAGCGCGCGGTCGCCCTGCAAAAGCGCTACTGGACCGGCAACCCCGAGGAGCTGGCGATGCTCGAGGCGCGGCGCTTCGAGACGCTCGAGTCGCACGAGTTGCTGCGACTGCACCACCTGCGCTGCCTCGCGCTGCTCGACGCCCGCGACGGGATCCTGCGGCGGGGCCTGCTCGCGCCGAAGGCCGAGCGACCGAGCGAGGCCGAGCTGCGTGCGGCCACCGATCCCGGGCTGCTCGCGAAGATCGAGGCGTCGGCCAAGGCGCTGCTCGGGCGTCGCTCGAGTCATCGGCCGCGGCACGCCTTCACCTGGCTTGGCGCCGGGCCGCCGCCGGGGGATCAGATCCCCTACTCCGATCTGCAGGGCCGCACGCTCAACGCCTCGCTCACCCACCTCGGCACGCTCGAGGTGATCGGGCTCGACGAAGCGTTCGAGCCGGCGCGCGTCGAGTTCCTCGACCTCGATCAGATCCTCACGATCTCGCTCGCCGCCGGCCAGCTCGATCGCAGCGCGCCGTTTCGGCCTGCCCGAGTGCTGCGCGAGTATGGGCTGGACGATCGCGTGGTGCTGCTGCCGCTGCGCTACGGGCTGAGCTGGTTCGCGCACGAGCCCGAGCTGCTGCGCGGGACCGCCGAGCATCGACTCGCGGCCGTGGAGCTCGGCGGGCTCGCCGAGCCCAGCCGCGCCGCCGGCAACCCGCTCGATCGGCGTGCGCTCGGCATCGCGATCGGCCCGCAGCGCCTCGAGGTCCTCAGCGACTACCGCGAGGACGGCGAAGGCGGGCTCTCGCGCTTCCAACTGGCCGACGCGTACCAGATCAGCTTCGCCATCGACCAGGACGATCCACGCTTCGTCGAGAAGTGCCGCGGTCGCCAGCTCGATCCGGAAGCGACCCGCGGCGATGTGGTCCGCGAGGCCCGGCTACGCGCGAGCGCCCGGGCCAAGCGGCAGCAGAGCTAGCGTGGTTGCTCGTTGTGCTCGTTGTGCTCGCTGTGCTCGCCCGGCGGTTGGGCCTCGACCGGCACGTCCTCCTCGCGCACCTGCTTGTCTTTGCTGAGCGGATCGTCGTCGGCGCTGATCGTCAGCTCGTTCTGCACGCGCACGACCCCGTCGACGTTGCTGGCGATGCGCTCGGCGGCCTCCTTGGCCTCCTGATCGTGGACGACGCCGGACAGATAGACGACGCCGTCAATCACATCGACGTCGATGTTGAAGCGCCGCACGTCGGGGTCGGCCATCAGCTGCGTGCCAATCTTGGTCTTCAGCCCGACGTCGCCATCACGCTTGTCCTCGCCGCCCGGCACGACCTCGAGCTGGTTGACGACGCGATCGACACCCTTGGTGTTCTGCGCGATACGGAGCGCCTCTTCCTCGATCTCCGAGTTGTCGACCTTGCCGCGCAGGGTCACGACGCTGTCGAGCACGTCGACGTCGATCTGCATGCGCTTGACGTCGGGATCCATGGACAGCCGCCGCCCGACTCGCGACTTGATGCGGGCGTCGTCGGTTTGCTCGCCGGCCATTCGCGTGGTCGCACAAGCGGACATTCCGGTCGGGAGCGCGAGCAGCAGCGGGAGCGCGAGGGTGATTGAGATGATGTTTTTCATAGTGGTCTCGTCGTGAAAATCTGCCGACGCGCTAATGCAAAGGTGAAACCACTCGCGCGGCGGTTCGGCCGAACTCGCGGTTCCACCCACTTCAGCGGCAGCGTCGTGTTCGCCGAGCTGGCCGCGAACGGCGATGGTTCACGCGATTGTGTCGATGTTGATCGACGCGAGCCGGCGTGGACCGTGCAGCGCTCGGCCCGACCTTCAATGATTGCGGAGCGCGTCGATCAGCTGGTCCTTGCTCATGCTCGAGCGCCCTTCGATACCGACCTGCTTGGCTTTGTCGTAGAGGTCCTGCTTGGTCCACTCTTCATACTTCGGCGCTCGACCGCCGCGCTTGGCCGCGACCTCGCGCGGCGTGTTGGCGATGCGAGCCGCCTTCTCCTTGCTCATGCCCTCCCGACGCAGCGCCTCGTAGCGTTCGTCGTCCTTGATTTGCGGGCCGTGATCCTTGGCTTTGGCCATGCGTGAGAGCGCAGCAAACTGCGCGCCAGCTCAGCATGCTGTTTTACGCATATCGCAAGGACGAAGCGCGTTTGAATTGACAGCGACGCCGGTTTGCCGGACCGTACATCGATGTCTCGCAGCTTGGTCTGGCTAACCTTTCCGGTCGCGCTGGTGCTCGCCTGCGGAGGTAACCGCTCCGGCGGTGACGAAGCCGTGACCGCGGCCAACGAGGTCGGCGACAGCGACGGGACCGATCCGAGCGGGGACGAAGCGGAGGACGGCCCGCTGCTCGACGTCAATGGCGCCGAAGGCATGATGGAGGCCGGCGACGAGAACGGCCCCGGCGAGGGCACGGCCTGCGAGCAAGCGGCGGCCTACAACTCCAGCCAGGGCTGCGAATTCTGGGCGGTCGACCTGCCCAACGCGTGGCAGGTCTCGCTCGGGCCCTCGGCCGAAGAGCAGCCGTTCGGCATCGTGGTCACCAACACCGCCTCGGAGACCGCGACCGTGGAGGTCTTCGTCGGCCAGCAGGCGGCGCCGATCGAGAGCGCCGAGGTCCCACCCGGCCAGCTGCAGGTGTTCAAGTTCGGCAACTCGCTCGGAATCATCAGTCAGGGCAACACCAAGGGCATCGCCTATCGCATCGAGAGCGATCGCCCGGTCACCGCCTATCAATACAATCCGCTCGACAACAGCAACCCGGTCTACTCGAACGACGCGTCCTTGCTGTTTCCCACGCACGTGCTCGACACCGACTACACGGCGATCACCGGCGACGCGCTGTGGATGGTCAACGCCAACGGCGGCGCGTTCGTGACCGCGATCGCGACCGAGGACGACACCACTCTGATCTTCTATCCGCCGCCCGGCATCACCATGTACGAGGGCGACACCACGGTCACGCTCGATCGCGGTGAGACCTACACGATGATGTCCAACGAGGTCACGGCGATCTGGCAGGAGAACGCCGGGCAAGGCAACCTCTCGGGCCTACGGGTCGCGTCCGACAAGCCGGTCGCGGTGTTCTCGGGCAACGTGTGCTCGTGGGAGCCGACTCCGCATGAGTATTGCTGCTGCGATCACCTCGAGCATCAGATGCTGCCGCTGACCGCCTGGGGCGAGGCGTACATCGTCTCGCTCGCGCCGCCGGCCTCGGGCACCGAGGACGACGATGTCCGCGTGCGGATGGTCGGCTCGTTCGACGGCACCGCGCTGAGCTACTCGCCGTCGGCCCCACCCGGCGCACCGACCACGCTCGATGCCTACGAGACGGTGGTGTTCACGACCTCGTCGAACTTCGTGGTCACCGGCGACAAGCCCTTCGCGGTCGCCGAGTTCCTGATGTCGAACGAGGCGGTGACCGTCGATCCGACCCCCGGCGATCCCATGGATAACTTCTTCGTCGGCGATCCGGCGATGATCCTGGTGCCCCCGTCGGCGCAGTTTCAAAACGAGTACGTGTTTCAGGTCCCGGCCGAGTACGCGAGCAATTGGGTGACCGTGCTGCGCCCGTCGGGCGCGACGGTCGAGCTCGACGGCGCCGACGTGAGCAGCGATCCGACCTGGAAGAACGTCGGCGTGCTCGATGGCGTGACCTGGCAGCGCGGACACTTCCCGATCGCGTTCGGACCCCACCGGGTCGAGAGCCCTGCGTCGCAGGGCGTCGGCATCCTGGTGGCCGGCTACGACGTCGCGGTCAGCTTCGGCTTCGCTGGCGGCAGCGGGGTCGAGTTTCAGGACGAGGCCCCGCCGCCGCCCCCGATCCCGTGATTGCCATGCTGCGCCCAAGCCTTCGTCTCCTGTGTGTGTGCTCGCTCGTGCTCGCCTGCGGCGAGGATGGGCGCGACTCGAACATCTATACGTTCGGCACGACCCCGAGCACGGCGGACGGCGAGGAGCCGAGCGACGAGTCGGTCGAGGGCGGCGAGTCGGCCGAGGACGGCGAGGACAGCGAGAGCGAATCGACCGGTGATGGTGACGGTGATGGCGAGGGCGATGGTGACGGTGATGGCGAGGGCGATGGCGATGGCGATGGCGACGGTGAGGGCGATGGCGATCCGACCACCGACGGCAACCCGTGTGGCAACGGCGTGATCGATCCGGGCGAGGACTGCGACGGTGGCAACCTCGGCGGCTCGAGCTGTGCCGCGCACGGCTTCGACGGCGGCGTGCTGGGCTGCGACGCGGCCGTCTGTGTGTTCGACACCTCGGGTTGCACGAGCGAGCCCAGCAACGAGTGCGACGCCTTCTGTGGCGGCTGCTCGTGCCCGAGCTTCGAGTGCACGATGTGCTGCGCGCAGGCAGGCAAGGTCGACACCTGCGGCGGCGGCTCGTGCGGGTGCTTTTAAAAGCCGACGGCCTCGCGAACGCGCGAGGCCGTCGAACCCTGGTCCACGATCAGGCCCAAATCAGGGCAGCAGCGCGCTGGTCGTGGTGATGTCGTCGATCCAGACGGTGTCGCCGTTGCTGCTGAGGCTGCTGTCCTTCATGTAGCTCCAGCGCAGCGTGTGCTGACCGGCGGGGATCTGCACGGACTGGTACTGCGCCCAGCCGCCGACGCCCGACCACTGCACCTGCTGCACGTCGTCGATGAAGAAGCGCAGGTAGTCCCAGCCGGACTCGGTGCCGTAGCGGTACCAGAAGCTCACGGTGCCGGGCGCGGTGAAGTTGAGGGTCACGGCCATGTGCGACGACTGCGAGTCGCCGATGTCGCCGTTCTCGGCCGTGAACGATCCGCCGTGCGGCATGTTGGTGCCGCCGAACCAGTTGTTGGCGCCGGTCAGCACCCACTCGGCCCCGAGCTCGGCGCCGGCTTCGAAGTCGTCGCCCCAGTAGTCGTCGACGCAGTTGGACTCGTCGTACTCGCCGCACGCGTCGGAGCAGCCGAGGTTGCCGGCGAGGTAGCCCAGGTTCACGCAGCTCTCGCCGCCCAGCTCGACGCCGTCGCAGATCTCGAGCTCGTCGATCACTCCGTTGCCGCAGTTGTTGCAGGACGCGAGCTCGTAGGCCGAGCAATCGCCCGCGCAGGCCAGCTCGCCCGCGAAGTAGCCCTGCGACTCGCAGGTCTCGTCGTTGAGCGCCGCGCCGTCGCAGATCTCGTCGCCGTTGATCAAGCCGTCGCCACAGGACGC
>DATLLB010000220.1:0-9269 GCA_035538075.1 Enhygromyxa sp. | reverse complement strand
GCTTCGATCGCGCGGGCGAGTGGGCCGACGCACGCATGGCCTGGGCGCGGCTCGTGGCGATCGAGGTCCCGCAGGGCGAACGGACGATGCGCGGCGACCAGCTGATCGACGAGTCGATCGAGATCGATCCCGACCGTCTGCTGCGCGCCGACACCTCGGTGCCGACGTTCTGTTCGCCCGCGCTCGTCGACGGCGAGCGCGTCGATCGGCTCTGCCTCGAAGACTTCTTTCCCCACGAGACGCCCACGCTGATCATCGGCACCGCGAGCTGGTGTGGCGCCTGCAACGAGCAACTGCCTCACGTTCTCGAGGCGCTGCGCGAGCAGCCGATCCGTGTGCTCGCGTTCAACTACGACGAGGATCCCGAGCTCGCCGCGGGATACCTGAGCACGCACGGCATCGACGGCTGGACGATGTGGATGCCTCGCCTGGATCCTTCCGATCCTGTGGTGCCGGGTGATCTGAACCTGCGCACGATCCCTTTCTTGGCGCTGGTCGACTCGCGCGGCCGCGTCGAGCTCGGGCCGCCCTGGCTCGACGCGCCGCTGCTCGCCGAGCACTTGAATCGCGCGCGCGAATGAATCACCGGCGCAGCTGGGCGCTCGCGGCTGACGCCTCTGGCGCGCGCGCGGACTGCTCGCGATGATTTGCGCCCATGACCGCCGCCAGCCACTGGATCGAGCTCGAGGATCGCTACGCCGCCCACAACTATCATCCGCTCGACGTGGTGCTCACGCGCGGCGAGGGGCCGTGGGTGTGGGACGTGGAGGGCAAGCGCTACCTCGACTGCCTCGCGGCCTACTCGGCGGTCAACCAGGGCCACAACCACCCGCGGATCGTCGCGGCGATGATCGAGCAGGCCAAGCGACTGGGGCTGACCTCGCGGGCGTTTCGCAACGACAAGTTCGGACCGCTGTGCAAGAAGCTCAGCGAGCTGACCGGCTACGAGCGCGTGCTGATGATGAACAGCGGCGCCGAGGCGGTCGAGACCGCGATCAAGGCGGCGCGCAAGTGGGGCTACGAGATCAAGGGCGTGCCGATCGACAGGGCCAAGATCCTGGTCTGCGACGGCAACTTCCACGGACGCACCACGACGATCGTCGGGTTCTCGACCGACCCGGGCTCGCGCGATGGTTATGGGCCGTTCACGCCGGGCTTCGAGATCATCGCGTACGGCGATCTCGCGGCTGCGAAGGCGGCGTTTGACGAGAACACGGTCGCGGTGCTGGTCGAGCCGGTCCAGGGGGAGGGCGGGATCATCATCCCGCCGGCCGACTATCTGCCGGGGCTGCGGGCGCTTTGCGATCAGCATCGGGCCTTGTTGATCTGCGACGAGATTCAGTCGGGGCTCGGCCGCTGCGGGGCCCTGTTCGCGCACACGCTGACGGGCGTGCGGGCGGATGGCGTGACGATCGGCAAGGCGCTGTCGGGCGGGATGTATCCGGTCTCGGCGTTCCTGGCCGATGACGCGGTGATGAAGGTGTTCACGCCGGGCAGCCATGGCTCGACCTTCGGCGGCAATCCGATCGCGTGCGCGGTCGCTGACGCGGCGCTCGATGTGATCGTGGAGGAGAAGTTGGTCGAGCGATCGGCCGAGCTCGGCGCGTGGATGAAGACCGAGCTCGAGCGCATGCAGTCGCCACACATCAAGGAACTGCGTGGGATCGGGCTGTGGTACGGCATCGAGCTGGACGAGTCGGCCGGCGGGGCGCGGCGCTTCTGCGAGGCGCTGCAGCGCGAGGGCATGCTGTGCAAGGAGACCCATACGCACACGATCCGGCTGGCGCCCCCGCTGGTGGTCGAGAAGGCCGACCTCGAGTGGGCGCTCGAGCGGCTGCGCAAGGTACTCGGCTAGTTCATCTTCGCCCCCCGCGGCCGCCTCAGTGTGAGCCGCGGGCGGCCGCTTCGCGGCCGTTCGCTCGCTTTGCGAGCGAAGCGGATCGGCACGTAGTTAACGGCCGCACGTGGTGACCCCCGAAGGGGGTCTGGTTGGCCTTCGCCGATCGGTCACCACCAAGTGACCGGCATCGGGGCTATTCGCAGTCATGTTTGTGGCCGATCGCGACCGCGTTCGCTTGGCCGCGCGCGTCGATGATCTCGACGCAGATCGGCAGATCCTCGCGCTGCCAGTGGGGCGGTAGAGGTCGATGGCCCGGCCCGCGCTCGGGCGCAGGCGAGCGCGACGCGTCGCCGGCGGAGTGCCAGCGGAGATCGACGGCGCGTGGCGTTCGGTTGTCGACGTCGACGTCGAAGGGCGTGCGCTCGCCCGCGAGCAGAGCGGCGCTTGGAGTCACGAGCAGGGCGTCGCAAGCCGGCGTGGCGCAGGTGAGCACGAGCTCGATCGCCTCGCTCGGCGTGCCGTCGCATGCGGGTCGGGCTCGCGCCATGCAGCTGGACCACGCGGGGCTGGGCGCGTTGGGCTCGTGCGTGGTTGGGCGCGGATCGGCGTCACGCAGGGCGAGACCGCCGAGCGCGAGCACAGCGAGGGCGAGCGTCGCGAGGGCGAGCACCCGCGCTGGCCTCGCGAGTCGACGAGGGCTCGCGCGAGGCTCGAGCGCGGCGAGCAGCGCCGCCATGCTGGCGAAGCGCTGCTCGGGATCGGCTCGCTGACCGCGGGCGAGCGCCTCGCGTAGATGCTCGGGCAAGGGCTCGGCTGCGCTCGCGCTCGAGGTCGGCTTCGCAGCGCGCAGCGACTCCAGCAGCGAGACACAAAAGGCGTACTGATCGGCGCGTGCGTCGACACCCTCGCCGCGCTGCTGCTCGGGCGCGGCGTAGCTGCGGGTGCCGACGAAGCCCGGCGTCATCACGACCTCGCTCATGCGCGGGTCGGGGCCGGACGCGGGCGTGCGCGCGTGCGATCGATCGACGGCCGCGCGAACCAGGCCGAGATCGATCACGCGCACGCGGCCGTCGTCGCCGAGCAGCACGTTGTCGGGCTTGACGTCGCGATGCACGAGGCCAGCCGCGTGAATGGCCGCGAGCCCATGTCCGGCGGCGATCCAGTGGGCGAGGGTCTGCTCGCGATCGAGCTCGCCTGCGCACTCTCGTAGCGTGCGGCCGGGCACGTACTCCATCGCCAACCACACGCGCCCCTCATGCTCGCCGACGTCGAACACGGTGATCACGTTGGGGTGAGCGATGGTCGCCAGCCCTCGAGCCTCGCGCAGGCGCATGCGCTCGCCCGCGGCCGTGTTGCCGCGCACGAGCTTGAGCGCCACGTTGCGCGCGAGCGTCTCGTCGCGCGCGAGCCAGACCGTGCCCATGCCGCCCGCGCCGAGCATGCGCTCGAGCACGAAGCGATCGATGCGGGGCAGCTCGGGCTCGGTGCCGAGCAAGCGAGCCTCGAGCCGAGCGGCGAACACCCGCTGCTCGAGCGTGTCGGGCTCGGGACGGGCGATGGTCGGACCCGTGTCCAGCTCGTGCTCGGAGCTCACGCTCCGGACTTTACGCCAAGCCCGACGCGGGGCGACGATGACCGACACGCGCGGATGCTCGACGATCGGGATGATGACGATGACTCGCTCGGCCTCCTGGGGACCGAGACCGCGGGCGTCGACGGGCCTGCGCGCGCGGGTGTGCCCGAGCGGATCGGTCGCTACCGAGTGCTGCGGGTGCTCGGGCAGGGCGGGATGGGCATCGTGTTCGCGGCCTTCGACGACGAGCTCGCGCGTGCGGTTGCGGTCAAGCTGGTGCGGCGGGCGAGCTCGCACGGCACACGAGCGCGGGCCCGCATGCGTCGCGAGGCGCAGGCGATGGCCCAGCTCTCGCACCCCAACGTCGTGCAGATCCACGACGTCGGCGAGCACGACGGCGAGCTGTTCCTGACGATGGAGCTGATCCGCGGCGCGACGCTCGACGCGTGGCTGGCCGAGCTCGGGCCGGCTCGCGTCCGCGCGACTCGCTGGCGGGAGATCGTCGCGACCTTTGTCGAGGCGGGGCGAGGGCTCGCGGCTGCGCACGCGGCCGGGCTCGTGCATCGCGACTTCAAGCCCAGCAACGTGTTGGTCGGCGACACCGGGACCAAGGTCAGCGACTTCGGGCTCGCGCGGGGCGAGCACGAGGAGGGCGAGTCGGAGAGTGGTCAGAGCGACGAGGTCCCCAGCCGTGCACTGCACGAGCGGATGACCGAGACCGGGGCGCTGATCGGGACGCCGGCCTACCTCGCGCCGGAGCAGATCGGCGCGCGTCGGGCCACGGCGGCGAGCGATCAGTTCTCGTTTTGCGTCGCGCTGTACGAAGCGCTGCTCGGCGAGCGGCCTTTTGTCGGCGAGGATCTGCGCACGCTCGCGGCCAGCTTGCTGGCTGGGCGTCGCCGTCCGCTGCCGGAAGCCCACGCGATCCCGAGCTGGCTGCTGGCGGTGATCGATCGCGGGCTCGCGGTCGAGCCGAGCGATCGCTGGCCGTCGATGGACGCGCTACTCGACGCGCTGCTCGATGATCCGGCGCGACGACGACGGCGACGACTCGCGCTCGGCGTGCTGGCGGTCGCGTGTGTCGGAATCGCGGCTGCGTTCGGCGGGCACGAGCTGCACGAGCGTGGCCGCTGCGAGGCGCTCGGGCAGGACATCGACGTGATCTGGAACCCGCAGACGCGCGAGCGACTCGCGGCTGCGTTCGAGCGCTCGGGCGCGCCGGAGGCCGCGTCGACGTGGGCGCGGGTCGAGCCGCAGATCGACGCGTGGACGCAGACGTGGCGCGACGCTCGAACCAGCGCCTGCCACGAGGCGCGCGAGCAGCCCGAGCGCGGCCATCGACGCGAGACCTGCCTCGACCGCGAGCGCTGGCAGCTGGAGGCGCTGCTCGACGTGTTCGCGGCCGCCGATCGAGCGACGGTGATCGAGGCGGTGATGGCCGTCGCCGATCTGCCCGCGCTCGAGCGCTGCGAGGCTGCGACGTGGCTGGCGGCCGACGTGTCGCTGCAGGTCGAGCCCGAGCTCGAGCAGCGCAGCGTCGAGCTGCGGCGCGAGCTGGCCCGAGTGTTCGCGCTCGAGCGAGCGGGTCGTCACGCCGAGGCGCTGGCGCTCGCGCAGCGCTCGGTCGACGCGGCCGAGCAGCTCGACGATCCGCTCGTGCAGTCGGAGGCGCTGGCCAAGCTCGGCGGCATCCGTTATCGGGTGGCCGACTTCGCGGGCGCCGAGCAGGCCTTGCTCGCGGGGCACTTCCTCGCCGGACGAGTCGAGCACGCGCGCGTGGGCTATGCGACGGCCCGCGATCTGGCCTGGGTGGTCGGGGTCCGGCTCGCGCGACCGGACGAAGGCCGGGTGTGGCTCGAGCATGCGCGCATGAACCTCGCGCGCATGGGTGAGGACCCCGAGCGCGAGCCCGAGGTGTTCGTGATGCTCGGCGAGCTCGAGGACGCCGACGGATCGCCGCAGGCGGCCCTGCTCGCGCACGAGCGTGCCTTGGCGCTGCGCGAGCAGACGCTCGGGCTCGAGCACCCGGAGATCGCCGACTCGCTGATCAACATCGGTCGCATTCAGACCACGCTCGGCGACGCGCGAGCCCTGGCCACGCTCGAGCGCGGGCGCGAGCTGGCCATCGCTTCGCTGGGGCTCGAGCACCCGGTCGTCGCGACCGCCGACAACGAGCTGGGCGTGCTGCTGGTCCGTCTCGGTCGCGTCGACGAGGGGGTCGCGGCGTATCGACGGGCCGCGGCCACGCGCGAGCGCGCGATGGGGCCGAGCGATCCGGGGCTGGCGATGACGCTCAGCAACCTGGCCGCGGCGCTCAACGGGCAGGGGCAGCTGCTCGAGTCGCTGCTGCTGCTCGAGCGGGCGGTCGCGATCCTCGAGCAGGCGCTCGGACCGGAGCACCCCGACACGCTCGCCGCGACCATCAACTTCGCCGTCGCCAAGGCGGAGTTCGGCGAGATCGACGTGGCGCTCGATCTGCTCCGGCGCACGCTCGCGCGAGCGGAGCGGGTGCTCGGCCGTGACGACGCGATGGTCGGCGCGGTGCTGGCCAACATCGCGTACTGGCTGGAGCAGCGCGGCGATCATGCGGGCGCGCTGCCGCTGCGCGAGCGGGTGCTGGCGATCGACGAGGCGCTGCTCGGGTCCGATCACCTGGAGGTGGCCGCGGATCTCGACGCGCTGGCGCGCTCGTACGCGGGCGTGGGCGAGCTCGAGCAGGCGGAGGCCAGTCGCGCGCGGGCGCTCGCGATCCGCGAGGCGGCGGACTAACCGGTCGAGGTCTCGTTGAGCCGCTCGGTCGGGTTGCCGAACAGCACCATGCCCGTCCACGAGATGTCGCCGAGATCGGTGCGCCCGCGCGTGGCCTCCCAGCTCTTGCGCACGTGCACGCGCGCGTGATGGAGCGCGACGCCGACGGTCGAGCGGCGCAGCAACAGACAGCGATAGAACTCCGCAGCCAGCAGGCGCGCGGACTCGTCGTGGATCTGCCACAGCGGGGCGATGAAGGCGTTGACGCCCTCGCGGATGCAGGCCTCGGCCATGCCGTGCACGTCGCCTTGATAAACGCTGGCGCGCGCGTCGATCATGCCGGCGTTGCACGCGTTGGCGAAGATCAGCCACGGTGGGCTCTCGATCCACGCCAGCGTGTTGCGCAGCTCGGTGACCGTGAACAGGCCGTCGCTGAGCAACCACCCGCTCCGCTCGGGTCGCGCGCTGTCGAAGCTGCCGTGACCGGCGAAGTGGAGCACGTCGTAGCCGCCCTCGCGCAGCAGCTGGCGCAGGGCCGCGCGCGTGAAGGTGGTGCCGATGAACACGTCGCGGGCGCGATCGAAGTCCATCTCGCGGTCGAGCTCGCGCTGCATCTGCTCGCAGATCGCCGCGACCTGCTCGGCCTCCTCGCGCGCGCCGACCAGACCGTTGACGCCGCCGGTCTGCGGATCGCCGACGATCAGCACGCGGATCGGATCGTCGCGGCGGACCCGACGGAGCCCGCGGTCGGACCACATCTGCCGACCGACGGCGAAGCGCTCGGCCAGCAGCTCGCGCGGCCGTCCGGGCGCGAGCGGAGGCAGCAGCATCAGCTCCCACGGGTAGCCCATCAGCTCGCGCGGGAGCGCGAGCGCGAGGTGGACGTCGCGGCCGCGGCCGGTGTCGAGCAAGACCCGACGCTCGCGCTCCACCTGCTCGTGCAGGTGGTTGATGAGATCCTCGGCGAGGCTGGCTCCGAGCGACTCGAGGTAGTGCCAGCCCTCGAACGACGCGCCGCCGCGGGACAGCAGGTAGCTGAGGCCCTCGAGCGAGCGATCGACGGCCTCGAGATCGACGGCGCTGCGCTGGCGAAAGACCAGCGCAGCCGACTCGCTCGAGGCCAGCCGCAGCTCGTAGCCGTCACTCGCGTCAGCCTCGATGTCGAGCCGCATCAGCGGCGGCGGTCCGAAGCTGGTGAAGAAGTGCGCGGCGCTGGGGTCCCCGGCGAGCCGCTCGAGCTGCGCGCTGCGGGACGAGTTGGGCGCGTGGGCGAGCCCCAGCGCGATCAGGCTCCACAGCTGCGGCGCCGCCGGGCCGCGCTCGGCCACCAGCCGCCACGCGACGAGCAATGCGTGCAGCCGGACGTCTTGATGGACGGCGAGGTCGCGGTAGTCCTTCGGACGCTTGGGTCGGACGTCGATGCGCAGCCGCGACGCGAGCACGCGCTCGTCCTCGCCCGGCGTGGCCTCGCCGATCCAAAACGGCGCCCCACCTTGCTCGACCGGCTTGCCCGGCGTGCGGATCCAATTATAGACGGCGCCCATGGCCTCGTTGAGCGAGGCGGCGATCGAGCTCCAGCCGTGTGGCTCGGCGAAGCGGTAGAGGCCGTTCTGGGCCAGGTTGAGCAGCATGATCAGGCGATCCTGCGCGAAGCCGGCCTCGAGCGCGGCCAGGACCGCACCGTCGCCGAGCTCGTCCAGCATGATCTGGCAGACCCGATCGACGCGGCGACACAGGCCCTCGATGTACTGCAGGTTGATCGCCTGCGCCCGGCCGTCGACGCGCGCGAGCAACTGTGCGGCGAGCTGCTTGGCCACCTCGCGTCGCCACGCGCTGGCGATCGGCGCGAGCAGTCCGGTCGTGTGCGTGGGCAGCTGCGCGGCCGCCAGCGCTTCGCAGCGGCGCACGTCGAGATCGTCGACGCGCTCGAGCGGCTGCGTGGCGCCCTCGACCCGGGTGACGAGCGTGTGCACGACTTCGCGTAGCTCGTAGGCGAGCTCGAGGCTCAGCAGGTTGGGATCGTCGAGCACCAGCATCGCCAGGGGCCCGCGCCCGTGCGCGGCCAAGGCCTCGCGCAGGCACTGGACGAGCGCGGTGATCGGCAGGAACTCGCCGGTCGAGCCCGGCAGCGCGAGGCTGGCCGGCCGCGCCGGGGTCGTGGAGCCGCGCACGATCAGCCCGAGGTGGCGAGCGCCCGCACAGGCCTGCAGCTGCGCGGCGAGGAAGCCCTGCAGATCGGCGCAGGCTTCGAAGTCGGGCTGGTTGGTGTCGGCCACGTACTCGATCCAGCAAAACGGTCGAGCCGCGCTGCGCAGCGTCGCCGACCGGCTCGCGCCGACCGAGCGAGCGGCGAACACCTGCATGTCCTCGATCGTGCGCCGCTCGACCTCGGAGCGCGGGCGCGGGCCCTCGCCGAGCGCGTCCAGCAGGCTCGACCACGCCGTCGAAGCGCCGCTGCCGTGGGTCTCGAGCCCAATGCCGACCAGCGGCGCCTGCTCGGCGGTCGGCTCACGCTGCTCGCGGCGCTCGATGAGCGTCGCCTTCACGGCGCGAGCGAGCGCGTCCGAGCAAGCGCGCAGCGAGCCGTGGCTCTCGTCGATCGTGGTCATGCGATCGGTCAGCAGCGCGATGTCGCCTCGCTGCGCTCGCGCGGACGCGAGGCAGCGCTGCAGCTCCTGACCGAGCTTCGACATCGAGCCGGAGTCGAGCACGGTCAGCGCCTGGCGAGCGAGCACGTCGAGCGCCGCGACCACGCCCGGCACTCCGACGCTGCGCAGCGCGACCGCGTCGTGGCCACCGATCAACAGCTGCCGGGCCGCCGCGCGCATGGCCGGGTCGCCGTGCGTGTCGGGCAGCGCGAGCAGCTTCTGGCTGCGCCGCCAGATCAGCTTGGCGCGCGCGTGGTTGCGATCGACCGCGGCGTCGGCCAGCGCCTCGGGCGAGCGGTCGGACGCGTCGGCGAGCGCTTCGACGAGATCATCGAGCGGTCGCGCGGCGAGTGGGCCGGCCAGCTGCGCGCCGACGAACACCTCGGCATGCGGCGCGAGCCGACGAAGCGCCGCGAGCTGGGTGAGATCGGCGCTGTCGGTCGCGAGCAGATCGAAGCGC
>DATLLB010000219.1:0-3033 GCA_035538075.1 Enhygromyxa sp. | reverse complement strand
GTGTCGCACAGCACAGTGATCACGTTCTTGCCGGGCCCCAGCTCGCGCGCCAGCTCGGCCGCGGCGAACATCGCCGCGCCAGCCGAGATGCCGACCAGCAGCCCCTCTTCGTGGGCCAGCCGCTGGCGCATGCGGTAGGCGTCCTCGTCGCGAATTCGTGCGATGCGATCGTAGACCGAGGTGTCGAGCACCGAGGGCACGAAGCCGGCTCCGATGCCCTGAATCTTGTGAGGCCCCGGCGGCTCACCCGAGAGCACGGCGCTCTTGTCCGGCTCGACCGCGATGATCTTCACGTCGGGGTTGTGCTTGCGCAGCACCGAGCCGACGCCCGTGATCGTGCCGCCGGTCCCGACCCCGGCCACGAAGCCGTCGATCGAGAGCCCGTCCATTTGATCGATGATCTCGGGCCCGGTCGTGCGTCGATGAACCTCGGGGTTCGCCGGGTTCTTGAACTGCTGCAGCATCACGTGGTTGGGCTTGCGGCACAGCTCGGTGGCCAGCGCGACCGCACCTTCCATGGTCCGATCCTCGGGCGTCAGCACGATCTCGGCTCCATAGGCCCGCAGCAGGTTGCGACGCTCGAGGCTCATGCTCTCGGGCATCGTCAGGATCAATCGATAGCCTTTGACGGCGGACACCAGCGCGAGGCCGATGCCGGTGTTGCCCGAGGTGGGCTCGACCAGCGTGCTCTCGCCCGGTCGGATCAGCCCGGCGCGCTCGGCCGTCTCGATCATCGCCAACGCGATGCGATCCTTGACCGAGCCGCCGGGGTTCATCATCTCGCACTTCCCCCACACGGCAGCAGCCGTGCTCGGATCAGGAGCGGCGCGATTGATGCGGACCAGCGGCGTGTTGCCGATCAGGCCCAGGATGTTGTCGACCAGTGTGGGTCGGTCCATGACGTCTTCGCTTCGGAGCTCGGGTTGTTGGGGAAGGTGTCGGGGTGTCTGCGAGAAGTGGCGTCGTGCGCGGAGGGGGGGAGCGCGAGGACGAGGTCAGATCACGTAGTCGGCAGCTTGTCGGCGGTAGCGCTCGCGCGCCTCACCGATCAATTGTTCGAGACTGAGCTCACCGACGGCGAGCTCGAAGCGCTGGTCGACCGAGCGCTCCACGAGCCGCGTGATTTCGTCCTGCGGCTCGCCTGTGTTGCTGTTGGCGCCCGAGCTGAGCACCTCGATGACCTCCGCGACCGCGATCTCGTCGGCCGGCTTGGCGAGGCGGTAGCCCCCGCGAGGCCCCCTTTTCCCCACAACAAACCCGGCTTTCCGCAGCTCGCCGATGATTTCTTCGAGATATCGCGAGGGAATTGCTTGCTGCTCGGCGATCACGTGCGCGCTGGCGTAGCCTCGATAGGCCACATGGCACAGCGCACGGAGTCCATATCGTACTTTAGTGGATAAACGCATTTAACGGCCCCCCTTGATGAAACTAGGAAAAGCCTGCCACAGCGGGAGTGCCATGGCTAGTACTCGCGCCGTAGGGCAGCCATAATCCGAATTTGCACCGTTGAAAGGCTACGCGCGCTCGGCGGGCGGTTTTGGGCGCGGCCAACCACCGCGAACGTGGCCGCAAGTGCCGCGTCATGCTGCGCCCTGCTGGCGCCGAGGCGCGAGAAGTAGTAGGGAGCGGGCGCCGATGGACGTCTCCGAGCTCAAGAAGAACGCCAAACTGGAGATCGACGGTCAGCCCTGGGTGGTGACCGACTTCCAGTTCGTGAAGCCTGGCAAAGGCCAGGGCCTCTACAAATGCAAGATCAGGAACATGATCACCGGCGCCGTGATCGATCGAACCTGGCGCTCGGGTGAGCGGCTCGAGACTGCCGACGTCGAGTCGCGCAAGTACGAGTACCTGTACGCGAGCGGAGACGGCTTCACCTTCATGGACAGCGCCAGCTACGAGCAAGTCGAGCTCCAGGCCGCGCTGGTCGGCGACGACGCCAGCTTCCTGATGGACAACCTCTCGGTCGACATCCTGTTCTACAACGGTCGGCCGGTCGGGCTCACGCTGCCCAGCCACGTGATCATGGAAGTCGTCGATGCCGAGCCTGGCGTCAAGGGCGACACCGCGACCAACGTGACCAAGGGCGCGACCGTGCAGACGGGCTATCACGTCCAGGTGCCGCTGTTCATCAAGGTCGGCGACAAGCTCAAGATCGACACGCGCACCGGCGAGTACATCGAGCGCGTAAATCAGTAGTGACGCTGGCTTGGCCGCTGCGGGTGGAGTTGTGGGACGCGGCATTGACCGCCGTCCGCTCCTACTTGCGCGGCCAAGGCCTTCGTGAAGTGAGCACGCCGATCCGCTCGCGCGAGGTCGCGCTCGAGCCTTGGATCGAGCCGCTCGCGGCGGGCGATCAATGGCTAGCGACCAGTCCTGAGCTCGCGATGAAGCGGCTGCTCGCGCGCGGCGGCGGGTCGATGTTTCAAATCGCCCACGTGTTCCGGGCGGCTGAGATCGGCGCTCGTCACCGCGAGGAATTCCACCTGATCGAGTGGTACCGCGTGCCCGGGGATCTGCCCGACGTGATCGCGGACGTGGAGGGGGTGGTCGCCGCCGTGTTCGAGGCCGTCGTGCCGTTGCTCGACCCACCACGAGCCGTTGCGCCGCGATCGTGGATGCGCGTGGAATTGCTGGAGCTGATGGGGGAAACCCTCGGCGTCGCGTTGACCGGAGAGGAGCCTGCGAGGGCCTTGGAACCGCTGTTGCAGCGTGTAAGGCAGGACCTGGGTGTCGGGTTGCGCCCGCGTGACGACGGCGACTCGGAGCTCGATCGATTGCTCGCATGGACCGAGCTGTTCAGCCTCTGGTCCGACCTCCACCTCGATCCCTGGCTCGCGCAGCTGCCCGACGATGTCGCCGTGCACACGGTCGGCTTTCCGGCCAGCCTCGCGGCGCTCTCCGAGCTCGAGCCCAATGGACGCGCGGCGCGATTCGAGTCGCACGTCCGCGGTGTCGAGCTCGCCAATGGATATCGCGAGCTGCGAGACGCTCGAGCGCAGCGCCATCGCTTCGAGCTGGTCGCGGGCAAGCGAT
>DATLLB010000218.1:0-4548 GCA_035538075.1 Enhygromyxa sp. | reverse complement strand
CGTGGAGCAGCCGGTCACCTTCGAGGGGCAGTGGCTGAAGGACCTGACTGATCAGCGCTACGAGCAGGGCATCTTCAACATCATCCTGACGCCCGAGTACAACGCGGCGCACGACAACCATTTCCACGTCGACCTCACGCCGGGGGAGAGTTTCTACGAGTGAGGCGGTGGGGAACGGTTGCGATCGCGTGCGTGCTGGGGTGCGTGAGCGATGATCGGAGCAGCGGCGAGCCGAGCGAGAGCGCGGGGCCAGGAGATGGCGATGGCGATGGTGAGTCGGGTGATGGTGATGGCGAGCCCGGTGACGGCGACGGCGAGCCCGGCGATGGCGATGGCGATGGCGATGGCGAGCCCGGTGACGGCGATGGCGACGGCGAGCCGGACTCCACCGAGTGCAACCCCAGCGCCTTCATCCACGCCCCCGCCCCGGTCGAGATCGATGGCCTGAGCGCGGTGCCGATCGACATCCTCGAGCTCGACGCCGAGCTCTCCTTCGACGCCACCCTGGCCACCGCGCAGGCCCAGGGCACGCTCACGTTCCAGCTCGGCGAGAGCGGCGGCATGCCGATCCTCGATCTCCGCCAGACGCCCGAGCTGCTGCTGCTCGACGGCCAACCGCTCGCCAACGAGTCGCTCGCTCGCCACGACTTCGGCGTCGGCTTGCAAGCTGGCTTTCTGATCCTCGAAGTCGCGCTCGAGCCCTGCAGCGTGCACACGCTCGAGTTCGACTACGCGCTCGCGACCCCGCAGGCCCCCCAGGCGGCGGGCTTGAGCTTCGCGCAGTCGCCCGCGCGTGCGTACTTCGATCTGTTCGCGACCGACCTCAACCCCGGCCGCTACCTCGAAGCATGGCTGCCGGCCAACATGCCCTGGGATCGCCACCCGATCAGCCTCGGCGTAACGCTCGAGCAGACCGAGGCCGCGCACGCGCTGATCAGCAACGCGGCGGTCGACGAGGTCGCGCCGCACGACTGGCAGCTCGAGTTCCCGAGCACGACCACGGCCATGGATCCGATGCTCGTGCTGATGCCGGTCGACGAGCTCGACTCGCACACGGGTGTGCACATGGCCGCCAACGGCCAGGCGATCCCCTACGCCATCCACGTCGATACCCAGGTCGCGACCTCGGCCGCCGTGGTCGCCACCAACGTCGCCAACTACCTCGACGAGTTCGTGCTGACGCTCGGCGACTACGTGCACCCGGAGCTGACCATCTACGTCTACGCGACCACGCGCTCGATGGAGTACGCCGGCGCCACGACCTCGGCCGTGTCCGCGCTGAAGCACGAGATCTTCCACAGCTGGTGGGCGCGCGGCCTGAGCCCGGCGAGCTACGCCGACGGCTGGATCGACGAGGGCTGGGCCACGTTCAACACCGGCCGGATGGCGTTCGCAACGCCGCCGTTCAACTGGCGCATGGCTCCGTGGCAGCTTCGCGACCCGCACCCGTTCGCGCGCGAGACCCCCGACAGCGCCTACCATCAAGGCCGCCTGGTGTTCGCCGGGCTCGGCAACCTGATGGGCCTCGAGACCCTGCAAGCAGCGATGGCGGAGCTCTACGCGAGCGCGCCGCTGGGCTCGATCACCACCGCGCAGCTCGAGCAGCACCTCTACTGTGCGAGCGGCGAGCAAGAGGACGTGCGCCAGGCCTTTCACCGCTTCGTCTACGGCCTCCAGGATGACGCCGAGCCGGTCCCCGACGGATACTGCGACTGACTCATGCGCTGTCGCTCTCGATTGATCTTCCTCGCGCTCGCGCTGGTCGCCTGCACCACCGACGGCGGGTCCGACGACGGCCCGATCACGTCCGCCGCCGCCGACGAGACGACCGGTGGCAGCTGTGAGGACACCGAGATCTTCAGCGGCGACGCGACCTGGTACGAGCTCGGCGGCAACCCGGTGAACTGCGGCTTCCCGACCGACGCGCTGCCGCCCTACTACGCCGCGCTCAACGGTCCGCAGTACGGCGCCGCGGATTACTGCGGCGCGTGCATCCTGGCCGAGGGTCCGAACGGCAGCGTCGAGCTGTTGCTCGTCGATCAGTGCCCTGGCTGCGCGATGGGGGACATCGATCTCTCGCCTGCGGCCTTCGAGCAGATCGCCGCGCTCGCGGACGGCCGCGTGGACGTCACGTGGCGCGTGGTCCCCTGCTCCGATGCGCCCGCGTCGATCGGCTACCGCTTCAAGGAAGGCAGCTCGCAGTGGTGGACGGCCGTGCAGGTCGTCGGCCACCGCACGCCGATCGCGACCCTGGAATACCGCCGCGACGGCGCCTGGGTCGACGTCACGCGGCTCGACTACAACTACTTCGTCGAGGATCAGGGCATGGGCACCGGCCCGCTCGAGCTACGCGTGACCGACATCTTCGGCAACACGCTGCAGAACAGCGGGATCGAGCTGATCGCCGACGAGTCCGTGATCGCCGGCGCCGGCCAGTTCCCCACCTGCGAGTGACCCATGCACCTCCCGACGCTCGAAGGCCTGATCCGCCGCCGCATCCTGGTCAACTTCCGCATCGATCTCGAGGTCGCGCGCACGCTCGTGCCCGAGCCGCTCGAGCTCGACGTCCACGGCGGCTGGGCGCACGCGGGCATCTGCTTGATCCGCCTCGAACAGATCCGCCCGACCTGCAGCCCGATCGAGATCGGCATCGCGTCCGAGAACGTGGCCCATCGCTTCGCGGTCACGCGGCCCGGCGAGCCGCCGCAATCCGGCGTGTTCGTGCCGCGGCGTGACACCGACAACCTGCTCAACCGCATCGCCGGCGGTCGGCTGTTCCCGGGCCGCCACGGACGCGCGCGCTTCGTGGTCGACGACGCCCTGCGTGACGGCGGGGACCTGGCGCTCTCGATCCACGGCGAGGACGGGCTCGCGATCACCGTCCGCGGACGACCGACGAAAGCCTGGCCGAGCACCTCGGTGTTCGAGGCGCTCGACCAGGCTTCGGCGTTCTACTCACGAGGCGTCCGCGGCTGGTCACCCAATGGCCGCGGCGAGCTCGAAGCGGTCGACTTGTGCATCTCGCAGTGGCGCTGCACGGCGTTCGAGCTGGACGCCCTGCATTCGAGCTACTTCGCGGATACCGAGCGGTTCCCCGCGGGCAGCGTCGAATTCGACCACGCGCTGTTCATGCAGGACATCCAGCACGAGTGGCACGCGGTCAGTTGAGTCACCCTCGCAGCCAGCCGCGCAGGCGCTCGAACCAGGTGGGCTGGTCGTTCGAGCAAGCCGCGTTTGCCTGGGGCTCGGGCTCGGATGCCGGCTCGGGCTCGGATGCCGGCTCCCGAGCGGCGGTCGGCTCCCGCTCGAGCGAGACCTCGCGCAGCTCGGCCGCGCACAGCGACGCGTACGCGACCCGATCGCCCTCGCGGACGATCTGCCCGGCCAGCTCCGTCGACGCGAGCGTGATCAGCTGCGCCCGATTGAGCACCTGATCGGCCTTGTCGGCCGCACGCAGATCGACGTCGCGCAGCTGCTGGACCACCGCCGCGACCACTCGACGCTCGCGGACCTGCGACTCGGCCAACGCCAGGCGCAGCTGCGCGACGGTCCCCGCCCCATGGCTGGCCAGCGGGATCCGAGTGCTCGGCGGCGCCGAGCGGCCCTGCCCGCGCTGGATTGCCAACGACCCGTAGCAGACACGGATCAACGGCTCCCACAGCGCGCGCCAGAAGCTGCTCGACGGCGTCCGCTCGACGCCTGCGATCGCACCGTCGACCAGCACGATCGCGCCCAGCTGCCGTGGCAGCAGCTCGAACTCGGCCACGAACTGGTCGAGCTCGGCCTTGAAGCGGCGCAGGAAGTACTCGAGGTGACCGGCTTCGGTCACTCCGAACGCCTTGTTGAACTGCGTGATCGGATCCCACAGCATCCCGTGACCGGTCTGCTTGCGGATCGCCAGCGCCTGCGGGCGCAGGGCCGCGGGCAGCACCAGCATCGGGTGCTTGGCGGCCTCGATGTAGCCCGCCTGCGAGCGCTGGATGCAGCGCGCCGTGTCGACCTTGGCCAGGCTCTTGCCCGCGAGCAGCACCCCGCCCCCGATCGCGTGATCCTGGGCGGCCTGATCGACCACCCAGCCTGCGCCCGGCGGGATGATCGTCGGACGATCGTCGTCGTGGCGCAGCTCGACCGTGCCGTAGGCCGTGGTTCGCACCTCGACCTCGGGCGCGGCAAAACGATCGTCGTCGTCGCCGAGCAATGGGATTACCTGCATGTGCCCGACGCTCTGCATGCGACCGGGCTCGGTTCCACGGAGGATGTCATCAATCGAAAGGCGGTTCATGCCGCTACCTCATTCATCCGAGTGCCGGGCCCGAGACTTGCGAGCGCAGCACGAAGCAGACAGTTGATTCCCCGCACGGGCTCGGCCGCGACCAAGCTGCGCAGGAACGAGACCCCCAGCGCCTCGGGACGCGCGACGGGCATCGCCACGATCCCTTCGCCGAGGTTGCGGATTCCTCGTGCCTCGGCGGCGAGCACCGGGCACAGGTGGTAGATGGGAATGTCGATTCCGATGCCGCGCAGTGCGTCGACCACCTCGCTGAAGCG
>DATLLB010000217.1:0-17774 GCA_035538075.1 Enhygromyxa sp. | reverse complement strand
ATCGTCGCCACAGGCGAGCACGAGGCTGGTCGCAGTCAACAGCGCTCCGACACGGTTTGGTCGCATGCGGCGAGTATGCCACGGCGTAGCGCGGCCATGCGGATGCTCGCATGGCGCGATCCCTGGACGTGCTTGATCGGTCAGCGGAGCTCAGGGCTCGCCATCGCCGTCGCCGTCACCATCCCCGTCGCCATCACCGTCCCCGTCACCGTCGCCATCCCCATCGCCATCACCATCCCCGTCACCATCCCCGTCACCATCGCCGTCGCCATCCCCATCGCCATCGCCGTCTCCGTCGCCATCTCCATCGCCATCTCCATCCCCGTCGCCATCCCCATCACCAGAGTCTCCATCCCCATCGCCATCCCCATCCCCGGAGTCGCCGTCGCCGTCCCCATCCCCGCTCTCCGCCTCGGTGCCGGACGAACCCGCCTCGGCAGCGTCGTCAGCAGCGCAGCCAACCATCGAGAGCAACAGCAAGGACAGAGCGGTCGAGCGCATGGTCATGCCCGGCATCCAACCACGCACGCTCGCGTTCGTCTATCGTAGCGGCTCCCATGTCGACGCAAGCACAAAGCACGGAGGCCGCGCGCGAGCCGGGTCGTCCGCTCTCGACTCCGCCGGAGGCCCGCGGGCTGCCGCTGCTCGGCGAGACGCTCGACTTTCTCCGCTCGCCGAATTCGTTCGCCGAGCAGCGTCGTCGCAAGTACGGGCCGATCTTCGTCTCGCGCCTGTTCGGCAAGCCGACCGTGTTCATGTACGGGGCCGAGGCCAATCGCTGGATCTACGCCGGCGAGAACAACTACCTCGAGAACGAGTGGCTGCCGACCATCCGCAAGCTGCTCGGCGCCAACTCGCTCTCGCTGATCGCCGGCGAGGAGCACAAGCAGCGCCGCAAGCTGCTCGCGCCGTACTTCAAGCGCACCAGCATGGGCGACACGATCCCCGGCATGCTCAGCGTCACGCGCAAGCACCTGCGCCGCTGGGCGACCGACGCCGAGCTGGGCCCGCTGACGATCATCCCGCGCATGCGTGCGCTCGCGTTCGAGATCGCGGTCAGCTACGTGCTCGGTGAGGTCGGCGATCTCGGGGTCGGGCTCGACGAGTTCAGCCGCGAGTTCAACACCTGGACCGCAGGCATGTTCGTGCCGCTCCCGGTGGCGGTCCCCGGCAGCAAGTTCGCGCGCGCGATGGCAGCCCGCGCGCGCATGTTCACGATCCTCGACGACCTGGTGATGCGCCGCGACGCGGCCGCGCGGCGCGGGCCCGACGTGCTCTCGGCCTTGCTCGAGGTTCGCGACGAGAGCGGCGAGATGCTGCCGCGCGACACGATCGTCGACGAGCTGCAGCTGCTCTTGTTCGCCGGTCACGACACCACCGTGACCGCGACCGCCAACGCCATGTATCACCTCGCGCTGCACCCGACGATCGCAACTCGGGCGCGCGCCGAGCAGGACGCCCTCGAGGATCGCCGCTTCACGCTCGAACGCATCCGCGCGATGAGCTACCTCGAGGCGGTCATTCACGAGAGCATGCGGCTGATCCCACCGATCGGCGGCGCGTTCCGGGTGATGATCGCCGACGGTGAATTCGGCGGATTTCGCATCCCCAGGGGCTGGCGCGTGGCGATCGGCCCGCGCTCGGTTCACTTCGAGGACGAGTACTACCCGGCGCCCGATCGCTTCGATCCGCAGCGCTGGCTGGGCACCGACGAGCGCCCGCCGTTCAGCTACATCCCGTTCGGCGGCGGCCCGCGGACCTGTCTGGGCATGCATTTCGCGTTGCTGCAGATGCACATCGTGCTCGCCTCGCTGCTGCGCGAGTTCACCTGGTCGCTGGCGCCCGAGCAGGACCTGCGCTTCACCGAGCTGCCGATGCCCAACCCACGCAGCGGGTTGATCGTCGAGCTGCAGCCGCGCTAGCACACTCGACTGCTAGCCGTCAGCCTGCTCGCCGCCGCGCGTGCCCGAGGATCTCGGCCAGCTCCGCGCGTCGGTAGGGCTTGGGCAAGAAGCCCGCGAGCCCGTGATCTCGCAGGCTGCGTACCGCCTCGTCGGCGGCGTAGCCCGAGCACACCACGATCGGCACGCCCGCGTCGATCCGCTGCATCGCCCAAAACGCGTCGTGGCCGTTCATCTCGGGCATGATCATGTCGAGCAGCACGAGATCGAGCTGGCCGTGCTGGTTCGAGAACAGCTCGACGCCCTCACGCCCGTTGCGAGCGGTCACGACCTGATAGCCGAGCGACTCGAGCAGCAGCGCGCCGGTCCGGCGAATCACGTCCTCGTCGTCGACCAGCAGGATGCGGCCCTCGCCGACGAGCGTGATCGCAGGCGCGCGCCGCTGGAGAGCCAGCGTGCGTGCGCTCGGCAGCCGAATCACGAACGAGGTGCCCTGACCGATCGCGCTCTCGACCGCGATCGATCCGCCGTGCTCCTCGACGGTCCCATGCACGGCCGCGAGCCCGAGCCCGGTCCCGCGTCCGACCTCCTTGGTCGTGAAGAACGGCTCGAAGATCCGCAGGCGCAGCTCGTCATCGATGCCGCCGCCAGTGTCGCGCACGCGCAGCTCGAGGACCGGGCCCGGCTGCAGCCGAAACGGGCTGGTCGCACAGTCGGCGGGCGCGAGCTCGACGTTGCGCGTCGCGATCTCGAGCGTGCCACCGTCGGGCATCGCGTCGCGGGCGTTGACAGCGAGGTTGAGCAGCGCGCTCTGCAGGAGCCCCGGATCGCCGCGCACCACCGGGCTCACGGCCGAGAGCCGCAGCTCGATCGCAATCCGGCGATCCAAGCTGTGCCGCAGCAGCGCGACCGTCGAGTTGATTAGCTCGTGCGCGTCGATCAGCTCAGTCCGGCGCGGGGCCTTGCGCGAGAACGCGAGCAGCTTGCGGGTCAGATCGCCCGCGCGCTCGCAGGTCGCCAAGATCGTCGTGATGGTCTCGGCGATCTCCGGCGTTCGCTCGCGCGGCAAGTGGACATCGAGCAGCTCGGCGGCCGCGAGGATGCCTGCGAGCATGTTGTTGAAGTCGTGCGCGACGCCGCCGGCGAGCTGGCCGATCGCGTTCATGCGCTGCACGTGCTGCAGTTGATCCTCGAGCCGCGCGCGATCGGTGACGTCGCGGATGACCGTGACGTGCCCGACGACCTCACCCTGCGCGTCGCAGATCGGCGCGCCGGTCTGCGTGATCTGGCGTCGACCGCCGCCGCGATCGACCAGCACCGCGTAGCGCGAGTGCTCGGGTTGCTCGAGCTGCACGACCTCCGCGAGCGGCCGTCCGCTCGCGCTGTCCAGCGCCCAGCCGGTCAGCCGCTCGGCCGCGGGGTTCATCTGGGTCACGCAGCCGCGCGCGTCAGCGGCGATGACCGCGTCGCCGATCGAGTTCAAGGTGATGCGCAGATCCTCCTCGCGCGCCGCGATCGCCTGCTCGGCCTGCTTGCGCTCGGTGATGTCGGTGGTCAGCCCGCAGATCGCATGGACGTTGCCCGCGTCATCACGCAGCGGAAATTTGGTGGTCAGGAAGGTCCGCGCTCCGCTCGGAAATTGCGTGACGCCTTCGATCGTCGCCGGCTCGCCGGTTCGAGCGATGCGCTGATCATCGGCACGGATGCGCTCGGCGGTCTCGCGCGAGAACAGCTCGAAGTCCGACCTGCCGAGCATCTGCTCGCGCGGCAGCCCGGTGTCGAGCTCGAGCTGGCGATTGACCAGCATGTAGCGGCCGTCGAGATCCTTGAGAAACACCGCACTGGTGGCGTGCTCGAGGATCGCCCGCAGCTCGCGGCTGCGCGCGAGCGCATCCTCGAGCAGCGCCGTGCGTTCGGGACCGACGGCCGCACGGACCGCCTCGAGGACCTCGGCCAATTCCGCATCCCCGCACCCTTGCATCGGCCGTCCATCCGCGACCGCCATCTGCTCGCAAGGATACCCACGACCCACGTCCATCGGTCGAGGTTTCTGCGGCCGCTCTGGCATACTCCGGCCGTGGCCGAGACCAGCAGCAAGACCCGCAAGCTGAACACCCGCAGTGGCACCGAGCTTCACAGCGAGCTTTGGACCCCGAGCGGCGAGCCCAAGTTCGTCGTGTGCCTCGTGCACGGACAAGGCGAGCACGTCTCGCGCTACGACCAAGTCGCGCGCGAGCTCAACGCGATGGGCGGCGTGGTCTTTGGTGCCGATCACCAAGGCGAGGGACGCAGCGGTGGCTTTCCTGGCCACATCGAGCGCTTCGAGCAGCACGCCGACAACCTGCTCGACGTGCTGCGCGACTATCGAGCGCACCTCGGTGCCAACTTTGCACCCGATAAACTGCCATGGTTCATCTGGGCCCACAGCATGGGCGGACTGATCACGCTGACTTATCTGCTCGATCATCAGCGCGACTTTCCGCTGCGCGGCGTGATCGTCAGCGCGCCGCTCCTGGGCCTGAGCATGAAGGTCAGCGGGCTCAAGAAGCACGCGCTCAAGCTGCTCGCGCGGGTCGTGCCCAAGCTGCGCGTGCCGACCGGAATCCCGGCCGAGGCGATCAGCCGCGACCCCGATCAGGTCGCCCGCTATGTCGCCGACCCGCGCCGCGTCACCAAGATCACCACCAGCTGGGCCAACTGCCTCGAGCCCGCGATCGATCGCGTCAAGGCCGAGGCACGCACCATCACCCTGCCGATGTACTGGTACGTCGGCACCGGCGACAGCATCTGCGATCACAAGGAGACCGAGCAGGTGTTCGCATCGCTGCCGGATCCCAAGGGCAAGGATCAGACCATCGAGGTCTGGCCGGGCTACTACCACGAGCTGCACAACGAGCCCGCGGCGCTACGTGAGCCGGTGATCCGCAAGGTCCACGACTGGATCGCAGCGCGGATCGGCTAGAGCGGCCACTCGCCGGCGCGCACCTTGGCGGCGCGCTCGGGCGTCAGCTCGACGTAGCTCTTGCTCGCGACGTCGCGCAGCAGCAGCGGGTCCGTCACCTTCGCCGGATCCCACCCTTCGTCGCGCAGCTCGACCTTCTTGTGCTTGAAGGTCCCGGTCGTGCTCACGCTCTCGACCACGCGCAAGAACCTCGGCTGCGCATACGTGGGCAGCTCGGCCGCGACGTACTCGTAGAGCCGCTGCGGCGAGAAGTCCGGCTCGACCACGATCGCCGCCATCCCGGCGCGGCCGTCGGTGCCCGGGACCTCGACGCCGTAGACGTTGCTCTCGCGCACGCCCGGCGCCTTGTTGAGGATCTCGGCGACCTCCTGCGTGGACACGTTCTCCCCCTTCCAACGAAAGGTGTCGCCCAGGCGATCGACGAAGTGGAGGTGCCAGAGTCGATCACGGCTGAGCAGATCGCCGGTGTTGAACCACGCGTCGCCCTGCTCGAACACGTCGGTCAAGACCTTGCCGCGGCTCGCTCGCGCGTCGGTGTAGCCGGCGTAGGGGTTGCGATCGTCGATCTTCCCGATCAGCACGCCGGGCTCGCCGGCCTTGGCCGTGATCGCGAAGCCATCGGGCCCGCGCACGAGCTCGTCGCGCTGCGTGTCCCAGCGGACCAGCTTCATCTTCCACGGCAGCAGCGGTCCGACCGTGCCGCTGCGATTCAAGAAGTTCGCCGTCTCGGCGTTGCCCTCGGTCGCGCCGTAGAACTCGCTGATGCGCTCGATCCCAAAGCGCTCGCAAAAGCCGTCCCAGATGTCCGGTCGCAGCCCGTTTCCGACGAAGCAGCGGACCGCGTGCTCGCGATCCTCCGGCCGCGGCGGCTGATGGTAGAGGTAGCGACACAGCTCGCCGATGTAGAGGCACACGGTCGCCTCGGCGTCGCGGCACTCCGACCAGAAGCGGCTGGCCGAGAACTTGCGCGCGAGCGCGAGTCGGCCGCGGCTGGCGATCACCATCGGCACGCCGATGCCGGTCGCGCTCATGTGATAGAGCGGCAGGCAGCAGTACAGGCAGTCGTCGCTGGTCATGCGCGCGAGCCCGGAGAACACATCGCCCGCGCGGCGCAATCGGTGATGCTTGACCACGGCCGGCTTGGGCAGGCCGGTGGTCCCGCTCGTGTACACATAGGCCGCGACCTCGCCGAGCGACTGCAGCTCGGCCTCGTGCACGGCCAGCGGCACGACCCCGCTCACGCGCGCGTTCCAGCTCGGAAACGCTGCATCACCGCTGGGCTCGGCGGCCTCGTAGTCGATCAACACGCGCTCGGGCGCGACCGGTAGATCCTCGCGCGCGAGCTCCTGGAAGTTGGCGAGCTGGGCGTCGCCGACCAGGATCGCGACCGGCTCGCACACCCGCAGCGCATGGCGAAGCGCGTCGCCGCTCAGCGCCGGGTTGATCAGCGACGCGACCGCCCCGAGCTTCCCGAGCGCATAGAAGTGCATGAGAAACGCTGGCCGATTGTCGAGCATCAGCGCGACCGCGTGGCCGCGCTCGACCCCGAGATCACGCCACACTCGCGCGTGGCGATTGACCGCGGCATCGAACGCGCCGACGGTCCAGCGTCGACCTTCGAACAGCAAGAACGGATCGTGCGGTCGCTCTGCGGCCCAGCGCTGCAGCGCGAGCGGAATGTTCTCGTGCGACTCGGGATCCCAAAAGAAGTTGGTCTCGAGCCCGCGCGCGATGGCGCGTGCTCGCGCGAGGGTCCGGCGGAGAAGCGATGCAACTTCCGTCATCGGTCGCACCACTCTATCCGCCGATCGAGGCGCCGAAAACAGTGTATGGTGCTCGCCATGGACGCCGCGAGCTTCGATCTGGTCATTCGTGGAGGCACCGTCGTCGATGGCAGCGGCGCCGCACGCCGTCGCGCCGACGTCGGTATTCGGGCCGGTCGCATCGTCGCCGTCGATCCCGATCTGCCGGCCGGCCGCGAGGAGCTCGACGCGAGCGGCAAGCTGGTCACGCCGGGCTTCGTCGACGTGCACACCCACTACGACGCGCAGGTGACCTGGGATCCCCACGTCACGCCGTCGAGCTGGCATGGCGTCACGACCGTGGTGATGGGCAATTGCGGAGTCGGCTTCGCGCCTGCGCACCCCGACAAGCGCAAGTGGCTGATCGGCCTGATGGAGGGCGTCGAAGACATCCCCGGCACGGCGATGACCGAGGGCATGATCTGGGAGTGGGAGAGCTTTCCGGAGTACCTCGACGCGATCGATCGCAAGCCGCGAGCGATCGACATCTGCGCTCAGGTCCCGCACGGGGCCATGCGCGCGTATGTGATGGGCCGTCGCGGGGCCAAGCACGAGCCGGCCAGCGACGAGGATCTCGCGACAATGGCCAAGCTCGTCCGCGAGGGCGTCGAGGCCGGCGCGCTCGGGTTCTCGACCTCGCGCACGCCGATCCACAAGGGCATCGACGGCGAGTACGTGCCCGGCACCTTCGCCGACGAGCGCGAGAACTTCGCGATGGCGCGCGCCGTGGTCGAGGGCGGCGGCGTGATGTTCCAGATGACCGGCAACCACGTGCAGATGGCCGAGGAGTACCCGTGGATGCGGCAGCTCGCGGCCGAGACCGGCTGCACGGTCAGCTTCAACCTGCTGCAGACCGATCAGAAGCCCGTGCTCTGGAAGCACATGCTCGAGCTGCTGGAGCTGGCCGACAAGGACGGGTTGCCGATCTGGGCGCAGGTCTCGGGTCGGCCCAACGGCATCTTGATGACCTGGGCTGGGACCGCGGTGCCGTTCATGCCCTACCCGAGCTACATGCCGCTGCATCACCTGCCCTTCGCGCAGCGCATCGCCAAGCTCCGCGACCCCGCGCTACGCAACAAGGTGGTGCACGAAAAGCCGTTCTCGTTCGGTGAATTCGAGGACTACATCATCTCGAGCTTTCACAAGATGTATCGGCTCGGCGAGACGCCCAACTACGAGCCGGATCCCAGCGAGGCGGCCACGGCCGTGGCTGCGCGCAGCGGCGACGTGGCGCCGGGGATCGTGTGGGACTGGATGATGGAGAACGACGGGCGCGGGGTCGTGTATTTTCCGATCTTCAATTATGCCGAGCAGAACCTCGACGCCCTGCGCACGCTCTTGCAGCACCCGCGCACGCGGCTCGGGCTCGGTGATGGCGGGGCCCACTGCGGCGCGATCTGTGACGCGAGCATTCAGACCTTCATGCTCACGCACTGGGTCCGCGATCGCACGCGCGGGCCCAAGCTCGCGCTCGAGGAGGTCGTCAAGACGCTCTCGGCCGACACCGCGGAGTTCTATGGGCTTCGTGATCGCGGCCGCCTGGCCCCGGGCTACAAGGCGGATGTCAACGTGATCGACTTCGACGCGCTGCGGCTGCATGCGCCGGAGATGATCTACGACCTGCCCTCGGACGCGCGCCGCTTCGTGCAGCGGGCCGACGGCTATGTACACACGATCGTCTCGGGTGAGGTGGTGCGCTCGCACGGCGAGCCGACCGGCAAGTTGCCCGGTCGGCTCGTGCGAGGGCCTCGCTCGGCGCCGGCCTGAGTCCGGGCTGACTCTGAATCACGGCGACGTCACGCACACGCCGACCAGCTCGTAGCCGGGCGGCGCCGTGCCGTCCTCGAAGAACGGCACACAACTGGTCCCGGGCATCGTCTGGCAGTGCTCGTCACCGACCTCGAGATCGCACAAGGGCGTGCAGCAGGCCGCGCCTTCGCAGCTCGGCAACGACTCCGCCGGGCCACAGAGGTGTCCGGGGGCGCAATCGTTGATGAATCCACAGGGCGCGCCCGTGGGCAGATCGTCCGTGGTGTGGACGCACTTGAAATCGCCGCCCGTCCAGTAACACCCGAGCCCGGAGCTGCAGTCCTGCAGCAGCGGATCACAATCGGAGATGCAGATGGCGACGGTGCTGTCGCCTCCGATCAGACAACTCGAGCCCGACGGACACTCGGGGGTGTCAGGCGTCCCGGTGCAGAGCGCCACGCAGGTACCGATGAGCTCGCCGCCGAACTCCATCACGTCCCAGCAGATGCTGGTCGCGTCGCAATCGTCGGTCGCCTCCATGATGCCGCCCCACCAGCACGACTCGCCCGGCTCGGCGTCGCCGATCACCGGCACGCACTTGTTCGCGTTCCAGGGGCCGCCGTCGGTGCTGTAGGGCACGCACTTCTCACCCTCGGGGCAGTCCTGCTCGAACTGGTCGCACTGGTCCGCCATCCAGACATCGTCGCGCACGACGAATTCGGAGCCCGAGCTCGGACTCTCGGACGTGTCGTCGGAGGTCTCGGCGCTGGTCGAGCTGGTGCTCGTCTCGCTCGAGCTCGTGCTATCCGAGCCGGCTTCGGCAGAGTCGGACTCTTCGTCCTCTGGGCTGGACGCGAGCCGCGGCGGACCGCAGCCGACGACGGCGAGCAGAGTCGAGAGGGTGAGCGTGACGACGAATGATCGATCCATGACAATCACGGCAGAATGCAGACCCCGACGTGCTCGTACTCGGGCGGCGCCGTGCCTACTTCGAAGAACGACGAGCAGACGGTCCCGGGCACGCTCGCGCATTGATCGTCGCCGAGCGGAAGGCTGCAAAACGGCGAACAGCAAGCCGATCCGGCGCAGTCGGGCATGACCTCTGCGGTCGCGCACAGGTGTCCCGGCGCGCAGTCGTTGATGAACCCGCATGGCTCGCCCGCGGGGATGCTCTCGAGCGTGGGCAGGCAGGCGAAATCCGCGTTGGCCCAGTAGCACCCGCGCCCGTCATCGCAATCTTGCGCGACCGGATCGCAGCTGGGAAGGCAGACGTTCACGGTGGCCTGCGACGAGATCGGGCAGTAGCTGCCCTCCGGGCACTCGTAGCGCTCGGGGTTGCCGAGGCAAAACGGCAGGCACTCGCCGACCAGCTCGCCCTCGATCTCCTCCACGTACCAGCACAGGCTGGTCGCGTCGCAGTCGTCGGTGCCTTCGCGCGCGCCCGCGTAGATGCACGGCTCGCCGGGCGCCTGATCGCCGTTGACCGGCACGCACTTGTTCGCGTCCCAGCTGCCGCCGTCGCTCGCATACGGCACGCACTTCTCACCCTCGGCGCAGTCCTGCGCGAAGGGATCGCACGAGGTCGGGTCGGGCGGTTGATCGACGGGGATGAACGTGGCGTGGGTGGTCTCGCTCGTATCGTCGGTGCTCGCGGAGTCTTCGGTGCTGGCCGGCTCGTCCGACGTGGCGTCGCTGCTGGTGTTGGTGGCGGCGGAGGTCGCACTGATCGCCGACGGTCCGCAGGCCGAGGTGAGCAGCAGGAGAAGGCCTGGAAGTTTATCCTTCATAGCCAGCAAAACTATTATATCTAAACCATATTCGCGGGTCCAGCGCTAATTTGTGAGCGATTTCGCGCTGGTTTGAACGCAAAAGAGCCGACCGGGCAGCTGCCCGATCGGCTCCTCGAGGTGAACCACCCTACTTGCTCGGCTTGCCCGGCTTCGGCTTCTCGTTGCCCGGCTGCGGCTGCGGCTTCGGCTTCTCGTTGTCCGGTTGCGGATGCGGCTTCGGCTTCTCGGGCTTCTCGTTGTCCGGTTGCGGCTGCGGCTTCGGCTTCTCAGGCTTCTCGTTGCCCGGCTGCGGATGCGGCTTCGGCTTCTCAGGCTTCGGCCCTTGCTGCGGCTTCGGCTTCTCCTGCCCAGGCGGCTTCCCGTGCGGATGGCTCGGATGCTCACCCGACTGCCCGGGCGGTTGCCCATGCGGATGGCTCGGCTTCGGCTTCTCCTGCCCAGGCGGCTTCCCGTGCGGATGACTCGGATGCTCACCCGACTGCCCAGGCGGCTGCCCATGCGGATGACTCGGATGCGAAGGATTCGGCTGCGGTTCGCTCGGATCGATCGCAGGCGGCTCGCGCCCGGGCTGGTGGTACACGACCTGCCCGCTGCGATCGTGCTCGTAGTAGACAACCTGTCCGCCGGGCTCGTAGTAGTAATAAACAGGCTGCCCGTCAGCGGCGTAGTAGTAATAGATCTGTTGATTGGCTGGAGCGGCGTAGCCCGAGGAGTACGCGGTCGACGAGGCGGCGCATCCGAGGCTGAGACCGCACGCGAGCAGGATGGACGACAGCAAGAGACGTTGGGCCATGGTTCACTCCGTGGGTGTTGCGAACGTTGGCTACGACGCGGCACGAAGCGACAGTGTTCTGCTCGGCCCGCAAAACGGTTGATCCTCCGCGGCCCTGCCCAGCGCCACGCGAGGTGTTTCCCGTGTGCTGCCGCGAGCACAGTGGCATGATCACGTCATGTCGCTCTGGTCACCCGACGCATGGCTCGAGGCCTGGGACTTCGCCGCGCAGGCACATCACGGTCAGGTCTATCCAGGCAAGCAGCTGCCCTATGTCGTGCACGTCGCAGCAGTGGCGATGGAGGTCGGCAATGCGCTCGCACGACGCATGCAGCTCGGACGTCCGGTCGCGCAGCCCGACCTCGCCATTCGCGTCGCGCTGCTGCACGACGTGGTCGAGGACACCGAGGTCTCGCTCGAGCAGCTGCGCGAGCGCTTCGGCGATGCGGTCGCCGACGGCGTCGCGGCCGTCAGCAAGGACCCCTCGCTGCCCGACAAACAAGCGCAGATGCGAGACAGCCTCGCGCGCATTCGGGCCCAGCCGCACGAGGTGTGGATGGTCAAGCTCGCCGATCGCATCACCAACCTGCAGGCCCCACCGCACTACTGGTCGCGCGAGAAGATCCGCGCCTACCGAGCCGAGGCACGCGAGATCCATGCCCAGCTCGGCGCCGCGTGTGAGGTGCTCGAATCGCGACTGCTCGACAAGATCGCCGCCTACGCCGTGCACGAGTCGTAGTAGCCTGGGACCGTGGCCGCGAGAGCACCCCAAGCGGCGGACCAACCGCTGCGTCGTGAGCTCTCGATGCTCGACGCCACCGCGGTGGTGATCGGGGCGATCGTCGGCGTCGGCATCTTCTTCACGCCCAGTCGCGTGGCCGAGCTGGCCGGCAGCGGCTCGCTGGCGCTGTGGACCTGGGCGCTCGGCGGACTGATCGCGCTGCTCGGCGCGCTGACCTTCGCCGAGCTCGGAGCCATGGTCCCGCGCGCGGGCGGACAGTACGAGCTGCTGCGCGACGCCTACGGTCCGGCGACCGGCTTCGTCTATGTGGTCTGCAACGCCACCGCCACGCAGGCGGGCGCGATCGGGGTGATCGCGTTGGTGTGCGTCGACAACCTCGCGGTCGCGCTGACCGGCGCGACGCTCGAGCCGATCGCCACGCTCGGCTGCGCGATCGGTCTGACCGTCGGCGTCGCGCTGGCCAACGCGGCCGCGCTGCGCTGGGGCGCGCGCATCCAGAACTTCACGGTGCTGGTCAAGCTCGCGACCTTGCTGTGCGTGGCCGCGGTCGCGCTGCTCGGCGCCCCCGAGGCCCGCGAGGTCGCCGAGCTCGAGGCCGCGCCGCGCCTGCATCCGCTCGCGGCCGTCGCTGCCGCGTTGGTGCCGACGCTGTTCGCGTTCGGTGGATGGCAGCAGGTCCTGTGGATCGGCGGCGAGGTCGAGCAGCCCGAGCGCAACCTCCCGATCTCGATCCTCGGCGGCGTGCTCACGGTCATCGCCGTGTACTTGCTCGCCAACTGGGCCTACCTCGCGTTGCTCGGTCACGCTGGCGTCGCGCAGTCCGACACGCTGGCGGCCGACGCCGTCGCGGTCGTGTTCGGCGGGCCGGGTCGTCGCGCGATCGCGATCGCGGTCGCCGTCTCTGCGCTCGGGGTGCTCAACGCTCAGCTGCTGACCGGTCCACGCCTGCTGTTCGCGCTGGCCCGCGATGGTCGACTGTGGCCGCTGCTCGGGCGCGTGCACGAAGGTCGCGGCACGCCAGTGCCGGCGATCGCCACGCTGGCCGGGACCGCGATCGTGCTGCTGGTGTGCGCCGGACAAGACGGGATCGATCGCCTGCTGACCGGCGTGGTGCTGATCGACGGCTTCTTCTTCTCGCTGACC
The DNA here is from genome assembly GCA_035538075.1 of Enhygromyxa sp. GTDB lineage: Bacteria > Myxococcota_A > Polyangia > Nannocystales > Nannocystaceae > Plesiocystis. The sequence continues at coordinate 4,913 of DATLLB010000217.1, read as the reverse complement.
GGCCTGGCCTCGCTGGTGCTCGCGCGTCGCATGCCGCGAGCGCAGCGACCCGTGCGAATGCCCGGCTTCCCGGTGGTCCCGCTCTTGTTCGGGCTCACGGAGCTCGCCGTGGTCGTGGGCGCGTGGCTCGATCCCGAAGTGCGCGGCGCTGCGGCGATCGGGGCGGCCTGGATCGCCGCGGCCCTGCTGCTCTACTGGCTACGCTTTCGCCACGCGCGATGACGGCTCGCTCACTCGCCCGCGAGCCGGGCGTTGAGCGAGCCATCGGCGATCATCGCCTGCAGCTCCCGGTTGCCGCCGATCAACACGCCGCGCACGAACACCTGCGGGAACGTCGAGTATCCGCTCCACAGCTTGATCGCCAGCCGGCGCTTCCACTGCGAGGTGTAGCTGCCGTACTCGAGATACGTGAACCGCACGCCCGCGGCCTTGAGCCCCGCTCGGGCCTTCTTCACGTGCGGGTTCTGAGCCATGCCCACGATCACGAGCGGCTCGCTCTCGACCGTGCGGCGGACCTCGTCGACCACGTCGGCGTGGAACTTGGCGACCTGAGCACGCACGCCCGCAGTCTTGTGCTCGTCGCTCAGGAGAGGCCGGGGATCACTGAAGCTCGACATCGACGCGGTGCATAGCACGAAGCCGGCGCATTTTTTTTCGGCTTCGGGCTGGCGGACCGCACGAGCCGTGAGCACGCGCAGGGCCCGCTCGACCGCCGACTACTCGTCCTCGGGCATGCCGGCCGACTCGCGCACGTTGCCGGCCCAGCCCTCGAGGTCGAGCTCGAGCTTCTCGTCGTTGAGGCCGGTCTCGGACAGCTCGCTCATGTGCTGCACCAGCGCGGCTCGAGCACGTCGCAGCCGCGAGCGAATGGTGCCTTCAGGTACACCGAGGATTTTCGCCAACTCGGGCCCCTTGAAATTGCGTACGTAGTGGAGCTCGAGCACCAGCTGATGATCGAAGGAGAGTCGCGACAGCGCCTCGACCAAAATCCGCTTGCGCTCGCCGTCGCGAAACCAGGTGCTCGGCGATTGCCCGGGGTCGGCCAACATGCTGACCGGCTGCTCGGGCTCTCCGTCGCGACCGCGCTTGCGATAGAGATCGATCAATCGCGACCTGGCGATCGTGAACAAGTATGTGCGGAAGCTAGAGTCGCCACGGAATCCGTCGCGATTACGTACGCATGCGAGCAAGGTCTGCTGCACGAGGTCCTCGGCCAGATCGCTGCTGCTCACCTTGTTGCGGAAAAAGCCGTAGAGCTCGTCGAAATGGCGGCTAAACAGCTCGCTGCCCGCCCGCTTGTCGCCGGCGCGCCACTGACGCAGAAGCTCGTTGTCATCGATCCCATTGCGAGTCACGGCAGCACCAATCATGTCGGTTGGAGATTGGCAAAAAAGCGCGATGCGGCAAGTCGGTCAGTTGTCGAAGCCAAGCGGGAGCAGGCGCAGCGCCAACATGCTCGCGAGCGCCAGCGATCGCTCCTGCTCGTCGAGCTGCGGGGCCAGCCAGGCGCGCTCGGGTGCGTCGAGGATCAACGCGGCCTCGCTCTCGGCGTGCCCGTGAATCAGCGCGAGCGAGGCCGGCAGGCGGCGGCGCGAGACGTTCCACAGTCGATGCCACATGACGACCTCGACCACCTTGCTGCGCGCTGAATCGTCGAGCGAGGCGAGCTCGCCGGTCATGTTGGCGGCCAAGCTCCCGTCGATCCGCAGGGTCCAGCGCTGCGCGGCGCCGGCCAGCTGACAACGCACCGCGACCTCGTCACGCAGCTCGTCGGCCGCCGCGGCGAGATCGTGATCGGGCGGCTGCCGACGCTGACCGACGCACTGCACGTCCCACGGCGTCTCGCCGCCGCGCAGCGTGAAGTGCAGCCGCCATTGCTGAGTCGGTCGCGTGCGACCGTCGGCGTTCGGTGCGAGCGGACCGGTACCGTCGAACGGCTGCTCGTCTACCTGCAGGTCTTCGACGCGATAGTGACCGAGCTCGAGATCTCGCCCGTGTCGCTCGACCAGCACACCCTGCTCGCGCAAGCGGGGATCGATCAGCTTCTCGGCCGCTTGCTGCTGCGCGCCGCAGCTGCTGATCGCCAGCAGCGAGACGCAGAGAATCGAGATTGGGCCCGGTCGCCAGCGCATGGTGAGGCGGCGCGCGCCGCCTCGCGCCGATGCTCAGAGTCGAGCGCGCGGCGAATACCTCGGCCGTCTCATTTGCGCAACGTCGGCGCCAACGACTCGCCATCAACCCGCCACAAAAACGCGTTGCGGTGCCCCCAGCCGTGCGTCCATGATGCCGCCAGCCTCCGGGCCAGGGCTCCCCATGCGCAGCTGCAAGCGTCGCTCATCGTCCGCTCCACGTCTGCTGTCGGCCGTGACGCTCGTCGTCGTTGCGGCGGCGTTGCTGACCCCCACCCGCGAGGTCGTGGCTTCCAAAGCGCAGACCAAGGTGATCCTCAACGGCAAGGCAGTTCCGGTCCACTTCAACGACGGCGACACCTTCCGCATCCTCTCGGGCGAGTACAAGGACTCGAGCGCACGTCTGGCCGGCTTCAACACGCTCGAGTCGTACGGGCCCGTGCACGTGTGGGGCGGATGGACGGCCAAGGAGCTTTACGTGCTCGCGAAGATGGGCACCTACAACGGGCGCGACGGCGTGTGGGAGTGCGAGACCGACGGCGACACCGACAGCTACGGGCGCCTTCTGGCGTGGTGCCCCAAGCTCGCCGAGGATCAGATCCGCAAGGGCTACGCGCACGTGATGACCGTCGACGATCAGCCCGGCAAGCCCGAGCTGATCGCCGCGCAGAACGAAGCCATCGCGGCGCGCCGCGGCATCTGGGCCCACGGCGTGCCGGATTACATCCTGACCTCGCTGCACTCCAAGGAAGAGGACGTCGACGGCAAAGGCACCTACAACCGCCTGGTCTCGACCGTCGACGGTCACTCGGTCAAGTGGCGCCACGACACCCGCTACGGCGAGTGCGATCGTGTGTGCGACTATGTCTACTCGGTCGACTCGGCGACCATCGACGCGCTGCTCGAGCCGTGCAAGGCCGACGCGCAGATCGGCCCGCTGCTGGCCGGACTTTCCGACGCCGACGCGCGCACGGTCCTGTTCGACTTCGCCAAGTATCGCCACATCAACCGCAAGATCGCCGAGGGCGACCGCGACAAGCTGAAGGGCTTGCTGACGGCCTGGGCCGACGCCGGTCGGTTCGGCGAGCAGCAGCGCCGCGAGGGCGCGTGCATGATCCACGTGCCGTTCGAGCGGCGCTTCGGCGGCGGCAGGGCGGGATGCCTCAAGTGAGGCGCGCGCTGATCATCGCGAGCGCGGCCAGCTTCGCGGCCGCGCTCGGGGCCGCCTGCTACGAGCTGCCCGCCCACCCGCTGTACGGCTACGAGCACGACGACGTCAGCTGCCGCGACTACGTCGACAACGACTTTGACGGGCTGGTCGACTGCAACGATCCCGACTGTCTGCTGCTCGCCAACTTCTGCGGCGAGGACGTGCCCGACATCCCGATCGACGAGCCCGAGAACACCCTGGGCAATTGCGTCGACAAGATCGACAACGACAACGACGGGCAATTCGACTGTGGTGATCCGGACTGCCGGGCGATCCCCGAGACCTGCTGCCTGCGCGAGAACACCAACGCGACCTGCTCCGACGGGCTCGACAACGATCAGAACAGCTTCTCCGACTGCGCCGACAACGGCTGTCGCACCAGCCCGTTCGTCGACGTCTGCCAGGAGAACTCCAACAGCAGCTGCGACGACGAGCTCGACAACGACAGCGACGGGCTGATCGACTGCGACGACGACGACTGCGGCTTCACCGACGCCTGCGCGGTCCCGATCGAGCCCGAGGACACGCTCGAGGCGTGCATGGACGGGATCGACAACGATCAGAACACCTTCACCGACTGCGACGACTTCTCGTGCTCGATGTTCGGGCCGCCCGAGGTCGTCGAGTACTGCGAAGGTCTGCCGCCGCCGCCGGCCGAGGACACGCCCGAGACCTGCTCCGACGGGATCGACAACGACGACGACGGCTTCACCGACTGCGCCGACTTCTCGTGCGATCCGGCCGCCAACCCCGAGATCGAGTGCGTCTACGAGGACACGCCCGAGGCCTGCAGCAACGGCGTCGACGATGACGGCAACGACTTCATCGACTGCCAGGACTTCTCCTGCAGCCAGTCCGAGGATCCCGAGGTGATCGAGATCTGCGAGGACCAGCTCGAGGCCACGCCCGAGAAGTGCAGCGACGGCCTCGACAACGACGGCAACGGCTTTGTCGACTGCGCCGACTATTCATGCAGGCAAGCCGACGACCTCGCGACGGCGCAAGTCTGCCAAGAGAGCCTCTCCGATCAGCCCGGTGGACCCGACCTGCGCTGCTCCGACGGCGAAGACAACGACTTTGATGGTTTCATCGACTGCGAGGACTGGGACTGCAGCTACGACCCGCTCGTGACCGTCTGTGAAGGCCCCGGTATCTGCGAACTCTGAGCTCCCCGACATGAGCCACCTCCGACTTTCTCCCCGCCTGACCGCGGCCGTCTTCGTGCTGCTCGCTTTGCTGCTCCCGCTCCCTGCCCTGGCCGCGCCCCCGGAGGGCGAGATCACGGCGACCGAGACCGAGTGCAGCGACGGTGAGGACAACGACGGCGACACCGTCTACGACTGCGGCGACGCCGATTGCCAGACGACTCCGGCCTGTCAAGCCGACGGCAAGCCCGAGTCGACCGACGAGCGCTGCCACGACTGGATCGACAACGACAGCGACGGCTTCACCGACTGCGACGACATCGACTGCGAGGGCCGCGACGCGTGCATGGGCTCGTGGGACCGGCAGATGGCCGGGCAGCAGGTCGGCGGCCCGAGCGTGCCCGGCCCGACCGCGGACGGCACCGAGAC
>DATLLB010000216.1:0-7010 GCA_035538075.1 Enhygromyxa sp. | reverse complement strand
GGCGGCACGCCCGATCTCGCGATCTCGCTGCACGCCTGCGACACGGCGACCGACGCGGCGCTGGCTCTCGCGATCGCCTGCGAGGTCGAGGCGATCCTGTGCGTGCCCTGCTGCCAGGCCGAGCTCGCGCGTCAGCTCGCGGCTCTCACTCCCGAGCAGCGCGATCGCTCGCCGGCTGCCGCAGTCCCGGCCGCGATCGAGCACGGGCTCTTGCGGCGCACGCTCGGCGAGCTGTTGACCGACGCGCTGCGCGTCGAGCTGCTCGAGGCGTGCGGCTACGCAGTCGCGACCCTGGAGTTCGTCGGCAGCGAGCACACGCCGAAGAACCTGCTGTTGCGGGCGCTGCGAACCCGCCGACGAAGCCCGGCGAAGTGGCGGCTCGATCCGGTCGCGGCCCGCTGCGAGCGGCTCGGCGTCGACCCGGCGCTGTTGCGCGCGCTGACGTCGATCCGGTCGGCGCCGGTCGCGTGATTTTCGCGGATTGCGGCTGGTCACAACCCTCGAATTCGGCCTCCAGCAGCCTGGATTCTCTCAGCGACACCTCCCGGCAGGCACCCTCGAGAGATCGTCTCTCGCGGACACCTCCGGGCAGGCGCGTCGCAGAGATCGATCGTTCGGCGACACCTCCCGGCAGGCACATGGGCAGAGATGATCTCTCGCGGATGCCCTCCCGGCAGGCACATGGGCAGAGATGGTCTCTCGCGGACGCCTCCCGGCAGGCGTATCGCACAGATGAGCTGTGGCAAGAACCTCCCGCCCAGGCCCGAGCGCACAGATCGACTGTGCGAGCGGCCCTACCCGGAGGCGCATCGCACAGACCATCTCTGAAAAGCGCGTCCCTGGGCAGCGCGTGCGCCGTTCGATAGTCTTCGCAGCGCTTCGTGCTCCGCCTGACCGAAAAGGATCGCGGCCCCACGCGCATGCCCGAGCGCGCCTGGACCTTGCTGGCGATCATCGCCGCGGTCGTCTCGCTGACGCTCGGCGGCTCGCTCGGTCGCTGGGTCGGCGTCGGGCTGCTGCTCGCGGTCGCGCCCAAGCTGTTCGCCCCGCTGCTGCGGCTCCCGGCGATCGCCGAGCGACGCGATCGCATCGCTCGCTGGCTCCCGCTCGCGCTGGTGCTCGGCCTCGGCTTCGCGCTGCTCGGCGACTTGTTGCTCGGCCGCCCGCCGGTCTCGCGCGATCACGGCATCCACTACTTCCAGACCAAGGTCCTGGTCGACGAGCTGATCCCCCGCGGCGAGCTGATCGGCTGGTCCGATCGACTCAACAGCGGCTACCCGTTCGGCGACTCGTACCCGGTGCTCGGCTACCTGTTCACTGGCGCGGCCAACCTGCTGAGCTTCGATCTGATCTCGCTGCGGACCAGCTACGCGTGGGGCCAGCTCGCCATCTGGGTGCTCGCGCTCGGGGCCGTGTGGTGGTTGGCCGCGACGATCGCCCGCGAGCTACGAGGCGAGCCGATCGAGCTTCCGCAGCCGCCCGCCGACGCGCCTCCCCACGCGAGCCTGCTCGATCCCCGCTGGGCCGGCGCGTTCGCGGCGATCGCCTGGCTGATCGATCCCGGGGCCAGTCGCGAGGGCGGCTGGAACTACTTGATGTTTCACGGCGTGTGGCCGCAGCTGCTGTCGAGCGCGCTGTGGATCGCCTCGCTCCCGGCGACCTGGTCGGCACTGCGACGGCCGAGCTTCCGCTCGCTCGGTCTGGCCGCCTTGCTGCTCGGCGGCAGCGTGATCGCGCATCCCTTCGGCATGCTGACCGCGGCGGTCTCGGCGGTCGCGTGGCCGATCGTGCTGTGGGCCAGCGGAGCGATGCGCACGCTGCCCGGCGGGCAGATCCGCTGGTGGCTGATCATCCACGTCGTCGCGGCGCTGATCAGCGCGGGCTGTGTCGTCACCTTCCTCGCGAGCGCTGGCTCGATGGCTCGCTCCCCGGTGCCGTACGAGCCGCTCGGCACCCTCGCGGCCAAGCTGTTCGCGGGCGAGCTGTTTCGCGATCACCGGGCGTGGATCGGGCCGCTCGCGGTGATCGGCATGATCGTAGCGATCCGTCGCGGTCGCGCGATGGCTTGGCTCGCCGTCGGGCTCGCGTGCGCGCTGCTGATCCTGGCCTCGCAGGCGTCGATCACCGTGGTCCGCCTCGACTTGGTGCTCAGCGCGTTCAAGAACCTGCAGTTCCCCCGCTACTCGATCGCGCTCAAGCCGGTGCTCTACGCGTTCGCAGGCATCGGCGCGGCGGTGCTGCTCGCTCGCCTGCGCGAGCTTCCCGACCGCGATCAGGCGACCGGCATCTCGCGCCCGACCGCCGCGCGCCTGCTCGCGTGCATGTGCCTCGCGCCGATCGTGGTCGGCGTCGTCGATGATCGCGGCCGCCTGCTCCCGCGTCCGGTCGGCGGCGTCGAGGTGCTCGAGGGCTCGGTCCACGAAGCGCCCGAGCAAGCGCTGCGCGAGACCTTGCAAGCCGAGGCGCAGGAGAAACCCCTGACGGTCGCGTTCTTGCGACGAGGCATGGGCGGCGGCACCTACCCGCTGTTCTCGATCACCGACGCCGACGCCCGCCTGGTGCTCGACGGCCACATCCCGGCGGTCAACTACAAGCACCAAGTCCGCCGCCGCAGCCCGGCCGCGATCGATCTGCTCGGGGTCACGCACGTGCTCCACGATCACCCGCTGACGCACGGCCGAGACGATCTCGCGCTGGCCGAGCGGCTCGAGGTGATCGGCGAGTTCGGGGTCTGGACGCTCGCGCGCGTGCTGCCGCCCACCGAGCCGCGCGAATACGTCATCTCCGGCAAGCCCGGTCACGTCGAACTCACGCGCAGCGACGCGACCGCGCTGCAGGTCAGCGCCGAGGCTCGCGGTCGCGTCGACATCCCGGTCGCGCCGTATCGCAAGTGGCGAGCGACCAACGAAGCGGGCGAGCCGGTCGCGCTCGAGCCGACCTCGCTCGCGGGCGGCGTGCCGGGCATGAAGCTGCCGTTCGACGGCGCCGACGTGCTGACGCTCGAGTACCGCACGCCGAGGCGCGAGCGCGTGGCCAACTGGCTGAGCCTCGCCGTGATCGCGCTGGTGCTCGTGGGTCTGTTCTCCAATCGCGAGCGGCAGCTGGCCGTGCGCCTCGAGTCCGAGCGCGCGAGCCGAATCTCGTGGGCGCTCGGGCTCGTCACGCTCGCGGTGATCTTGATCGGCGGCTACCTCAGGCAGGAGCGCAAGCTGGCCGAGACGTGGACGCACCTGCTCGCCGCGCACGGCAAGTCCGAGCGGCTCGCGAAGAACCGACCGCTGCGCTTTCGCCAGGATCTGGTCGACACCGGCGCGTACTCGGTCGTGCGCTCGACCACCGACGGCTGCGACGGCACGCTCGGCAAGGACGCGATGGCCGGCTGCACGCAGGTCGAGGCCCGCCCGCGCGTGTCGATGGCCTTTCGCACGCCGTATCTCTACCGCTGCCTGCGAGTGCAGGTGCCCGCGCGCGGGAGCCTCGACATCCACCTGGACGAGCTGCGCGACGACGACGATCTCGCCGGCTTCCTCGTGCGCGAGGGTCCGAACTATGACGGCCTCGAGCTGCGCCTGCCCGGCGAGCCCGAGTTTCGTCGCCCGCCCAATCAAGGCACGCGCTACCACTTCCACGTGACGGCGGAGGCGCGCGGCGGCGGCGAAGCGACCAAGCTCGAGCTGCGCAACGCCAGCGCGCGGCCGCACGCGCTGTGCTTTGCCATGGCCGCAGCCACGACCGTGCAGTAGCTTGGCGGGCGTCATGCAGACCCGCCGTCGCTTCCTGGTCTCGCTCGCCGCGCTGCCGGCCCTCGCGTCTGCCCGCGCCCACGCGGGCGCCCCCAAGATCTTGATGATCGGCGACAGCATGATCGCCGGCGGCTTCGGCCTGTTCCTCGCCGAAGATCTCGAGCGCGAGCACGGCTACGAGGTCGATCGCCGCGGCAAGAGCTCGACCGGCCTCGCGCGCCCCGACTTCCACGACTGGATCACGATCGGCGGCGCCGCGCGAGCCGAGTCCAAGCCGACCGCGGTCGTGTGCATGTTCGGCGGCAACGACGGCCAGGGCCTCTACATGGGTCGCACCGCCAAGCCCGAGTGGATCCGTTACGGCGAGCCCGAGTGGACGCCCGAGTACCGCCGCCGCATCAACGCGTTCGCCGACGCCGTGACTGCGGGCGGCGAGTGGCTGTTCTGGATCGGCATGCCGCAGATGCGACTCGAGCGGCTGCACGATCGCGTCGCGCACATGAACACGATCTACGAGGCCGAGATGGCGATCCGACCCAACGCCCGCTTTGTGCCGATCTGGGACGTGCTCGCGCAGAACGGCAAGTACAGCGACAGCGTGGTGATCGGAGGCAAGCGCACGCGCGTGCGCACGGGCGACGGCGTGCACATCACCCCCGCGGGCGCGCACCACCTCGCCGACTTCGTGCGGCCGCACATCGCTGGCGTATTGGGCTAGGGGAGGAATTGAGACCAGCCGGCGCCCGTCTGTCGCCGCGATGCACAAACGACAGCGCATGCTCGTGGTCACGCTCGCCGCGGCCGGTGTGGCAGTTTTTCCGGCGCTCGCCGAGGCCGCTTGCAACCCGCCGGTGATCGGCGCCGCGGAGTTCGACATCGATCCGCTCGACTACCGCAGCGCGACCACGCTGCGGATCACCTACCACGATCAATGCGGTGCCGAGCAGCAGACCCGCGTCTATGTGGCGGACGCGATCAATGGTGGCGGCTGGCAGCTGATCGAGACCGACGGCTACAACTCCGGCGGTTGGCGGCAGGCGACGGCCGCCATGCTCGACCCCGGCGGGCGCTATTGCTTCGAGGTCGAGGTCGACGGGAGCGACGGCGTGACGCGGCGATCCTCGCGATTTTGCACGTTCACCAATCCCGCCTTCAGCTACTACTCCGGCCAGAACGACGACTATTACGACGTCATGCTCAGCTGGCGCGACATCGAGGTGATCTCGAGCTCCGAGACCTCCAGCAGCGCGCGCTGGGAGGCGGTCGAGCGTCTGGATCGGATGGTCGGCGGCCGCGTCGATCTGCAGGCACGCCTGCGCCAGCACGGCGCCTACGTGGTCGTGCTCGACGTCGCCGAGGCGATCCTGGGCCTGCCCGAGTGCCAGGACCCGGACACCAACTGCACCGACCGTCGTGGAGCGGGCGGCGTGCTCGATCGGCCGATGACCGTCGTCGGCGAAGAGAACCTGCTGAACTTGCCCGAGGACGACGAGTACAACGAGGACATCTTCGTGCACGAGTTCGGCCACACGGTGCTCAACCTGACCGCACCTGCAGATCTGCGCGCAGCGGTCGACGCCTGCTACGTCAGCGCGAAGCAGCAGAACCTGTGGGACGACACTTACGCGGACGACACGATCGACGAGTACTGGGCCACGGCCACGCAAGCGTGGTTCGACGTCGGTGCACCGGCCTCGGCCGGGCTCACCAACGGCATCCAAACGCGCGAGCAACTGCGCGACTACGATCGCTGCATCTACGATCTGGTCACCTACACGTACGAGTCCGATCACGCGCGCACGTACTTGGATCCCGCGGACCCCAGCAAGGATCTGCACCTGTGGCAGTACGACTCCGGGCGCTTGGCGGTCACCGGCGGCCGCAGTGACGGCCTCTACGGCGCGTATGTGTGGGAGTGGAACGGCTCGAGCTGGGGCGCCGCGACCTGGCTCGGCTGGCACGCCGGGGCTTCGGCTCTGAATGCGGCGCTCGACGACCGAACCTTCGCTTCGCGCTTTCAGATCAAGCTGTATCGGAACGCTGGCGGCAGCAGCAAGGCGATGCTGCCGGCGCCAGGTGAAGCAGCTCCCGGGGCCAGCGATCGGGTGATCTTCACGCCGGCAGAGTAGCTGCCGTGGCCAGCTCGCTCGCGAACCTGCGGGCGAGCGCTCGCGCCACGCTCGGCGCGACCGGGCCAAACTCGTGGGGGAGCTCGGCCAGCCAAGCGACGCGATCGGGCAGGCGCTCGAGGGCCTCTCGCTGGGCCGCCTCGACGAGCTCGCGCTCGCGCGACGGCAGCCGATTCAGGAACCACGCGTGGAGATCCCACGCGAGCTGTCCGTGGCGAGTCTCGTCGTCGGCGATCCGAGCGTAGATCCGCCGCAGCACCACGCTCTCGCCCGAGCGAGCGACGACGGCGGCGACCAGCGCGGCGAAGGCCTCGTGCACGCAGCCCTCGACCGCGTTGTGCAGGGCGATCGCCAGGCGGTCGGGCGCGCTCGCGTCGAGCGTTGGCTCGCGCACCGATGAACCACGACGCGCGGCCAGCCGCGTCAGCCAGCGCGCGTGGTTGCGCTCGTCCTCGGCGGCCGCTCGGCAGCGCTCGCGCAACGACGTCGGCGCGTCGAGATCGGTCAGTTGTTCCGCGAGCTGCTCGAACGCGACGACCGAGGCCGCCTCGAGCTGCGCCATCGAGGCCAGCGTGCTCCCGAGCGCGTCACCGCCTGCATCGTCGCTCGCCTCGACATGCCCGAGCGGTCGCCGGCCCTTGCAGATGTACTCCACGCCCGTGCCCTCGCACGAGACGCTGCCGTTGGTCAGCGTCGTTCCGTCCTCGGACACGCGCGGCAGCTCGAAGGAGCACGCGCGCAGGTCATTGTGATGGAGGCTCCAGCCGCGCACGCGTTGGTAGGCCTGCTCGCAGACCCAGTAGCATGCGAGCGGCTCGTTCGCCGCCACCTGGGAGTCCACCCCCAAGCGATCGAACTCCTCGGGCGAGACCTCGGCCGTGAACGCGAACTGCTCCTCGGGGATGCTCCGACAGTGCAGATAGCAGCTCGTGAGCGGGGTCGTCGCGAGGGTGATCAACAGCGCACGCCGGAGGTCCACGGGCCGACCTTACCCGCAGCGCGAAATTTTTTGTCAGTGCCGCCGGGGGTGATCCGTTGGTCCGCTTCGCGCCCGAGATCTGCCCGTCAGGCGCCCTTCCACGAAGTTTTTTTGTCACTGGCCGAGCGAGGCTCCCGTTGGTCGGACATCATGCCGCTG
>DATLLB010000215.1:0-2907 GCA_035538075.1 Enhygromyxa sp. | reverse complement strand
CCCCGAGACGCCGGTGGTTGGCCCCATCCAGGAAGTAGCGCAGCGAGAGATCGCCCTCGGCCAGAGCCGCCTGCGCGACCACGTCGGCGTCGTGGATGGCCGACGGCAGGTGAGCCGTGCGAGCGCGCTCGCGCTGCCGCTCGAACCGCTCGAGATCGTACATGGCCGCGACGCCCTCGAACGAGCTCAGCTGCACGGGCAGAAGCTGCACGTCGGGCACCACGCCGATGCTCTGGATCCGCCGATCGCCCGCGACTCGGTACTCCGCGATCGTCAGCTTCAACGCGACCTCGCGCCCGTACGGAGTCGCCCGGCGCAGCTCCTGCACCGTGCCCTTGCCGAAGCTCGAGCGCCCGAGGATCACCCCGCGATCGAGGTGCTTGAGCGATCCGCCGACGATCTCCGAGGCCGAGGCCGCGCGCTCGTCGACCAGCGCGACGATCGGCGTCGCCATCGGGATCACGATCTCCTTGGTCGCTTCCGTGCTCTCGCGCCCGCGCGCCGAGCGGACGATCACCAGCTCGCCGCCGGTCACGAACTGGTTGAGGATCCCGACCGCCTGCGTGAGCAGCCCGCCCGAGTTGCCGCGCAGGTCGACGACCAGCCCGGCCAGCTCGCCCTCGGCCTGGAAGCGCTCGAGCGTCTCGAGCAGCTTCTCTGCGGTGTCCTCTTGAAAGGTCGTGACCTGCACGTAGGCCACGCGATCGGGCAGCATCGCGGCGTTGATCGTCGGGATCGCGATCAACCCGCGGGTGATCTCGATCTCGACCAACCCATCGCCGCGGCGGACCGAGAGCACGACCTTGCTGTCGACCGGCCCGCGCAGCAGCTGCTGGGCGTCGGCCGAGGTCAAGTTCACGGTCGACTGCTCGTCGATCTCGACGATCACGTCTTCGTCGCGCAGCCCCGCGGCCTCGGCCGGCGAGCCTGGCAGCACGCGCACGACCACGATCCGCCGATCGCGAGCTTGAATCTCGGCGCCGATGCCCCCGAAGCTGCCGCGGGTCTTGACCCCGAGCTCGGCGCTCTCCTCCGGCGTCAGCAAGATCGTGTGGGGATCGAGCGGCGCCAGGAACCCATTGATGGCTGCGTACTCGAGCTCATGCAGCGGCTCGCCCTCGAGCGAGAGCACCTCGGCGGTGAACTCCAGCACCTTCTCCATCACGTCGGCCGCCGCGTCGATGTTGTCGACGCCGGCCAGCGAGAAGCGCTCCGATCGAGCGCGCACGGTCACCTCGAGCTCGTCGCCGACACGCTTGCCGAAGAACTCGGGCGTGTGCAGACCGAGCAGATCGAGCGCCGACTCGAGCTGGCCCTTGGGATCGAAGCGGGCCTTGTCGAAGTAGTCCTCGCGGACCACATGCGCGGCCCAGATCAGCAAGGGGAAGCTGCGCTCGTCGAGCCGCAGCTCGACGAACATGTCCTCCTGCGCCTGCTCGTGCGGATCCTTGGGCTCGTCGTCATCCTCGACGACCTCGGCCGCAGCCTCGCTGCTCTGTGCGGCCTTGCTCTGGCACCCGACCGCGAGGCCGAGCGCAAAGATCGAGACGAGGGCCGGCTGCCGTGAGCGCATCGCCGCGCAGCATAGCGCAGGGGTATTGGATACACTCTTTGCAAGCTCAGCGATCCCCGCCGTTTGGCCCCACCTCGCGGGCGGATCTGCAAAGACATCCATACGTGCAAAATTCGCTGCTTATGGTATCAAAACGATGATCGGAAGGTACCTAAGCACTTGAGATCATCGAACTTGCGTCCTGGCATGGGAGCCGCATTACCTAGACCCCGGTGCGTAACTTCCCCCTCGCTGTCGTCGCACTTCTGTTTTCCGCAGCCTGCGCGGACGCGCCGATCACGGCCGCCGACATTCAGGCCAACGGGCAGCTTCGAGAGGCCCCGGCCTCGCAGCAGAGCGTCCACGCGGCCAGCGTGGTCGAACCCCAGGCCCAACGCGCGGAGCACCTGCGCGTGACCGGTCTGCTCGCGGCCCAAGCCGACGGTCCGCTCGAGGATGCGACTCGCTTCTCGCTCGAGAGCGAAGCCATCTATCTGCACCTGCGTGCCGACGACCTCAGCGAGCCCCGCCCGGTCACCTTCGTGTGGACCCACAGCGGTGCGTGGGGCGAGCATCGCCGCGAGACCATGGGCTTCTTGCAGCCCGCCGAGACCATCGCCTTGGCCGCCAGCTTGCCGCTGGCCCGCTACGCCGAAGAGGAGGCGCAAGCCGAGCTCGCGGTCGAGTTGGGCACCGCGGCCTCCGAGTGGGCGGCCTCCGGCAAGTGGAAGGTCGAGGTCTACAGCACCGACGGTCGCAGCCTCGTGTTCGAGCGCGACTTCGAGGTCGTCGAGCCCGAAGCTTATGAAGCGCTGCTGCTCGCCGAGGCGAGCGCTGGCGTGTCGCACTGAGCTTCTCGAGAATTATTGCCAGTTCTGATCCGGTCCTGAGAGTCGAGTCGTCGTACGCCCGTGGCCCCCCAAAAAGGGCCACGGGCGTAGGGTTTTTAATCGGGCGCCACAGGCGCCTACATCCATGGCCGAATCTCCAGTTATGATTTCGACGCCCGCTCGAAACGGCGCACCGCGAGTTGCTTGCACGCTAGTGGATGTTGGCTGAGCGAGCGCTTGCGGCTCGTGACCTTCGCGATAGGAGAACGAGCGTGGCAAACTCGATTGATTTGGGAGGCGGGCGTGTTCGGCAATTCAAGGAGGCACTGGGTTACGACGGTCCGGCGCTCGACTTGCGGATCACCGCCGTGGTTCGGCGAGGTTCGAGCACACCCACGCCTGCGAGCAACGTCGACGAGTTCCACGTCGGCGACCGATTGATCGGCACCTTCGTCGCCACCGATCGCCACTTCCTGCGTGCGCGACTGCATCTGCAGCGCAAGTCCGACCCCAACCCGCCGCGCC
>DATLLB010000214.1:0-13186 GCA_035538075.1 Enhygromyxa sp. | reverse complement strand
GACGTTTCCGGCTCCGATGACGGTGATCTTGTTGCGGCGTGACATGATGGTTCGAAGAGCGGTAGCGGTGATCGCCGCGGGTATACCGGCTCGCTTCGCCGTCTGTCGATAGGCGGAACGTCGAACCGAGCAAGCGCCGAGTTCGGCCGCTGAGCGACGCTCACCGCACGGGACGCTCGGGCAACCGATGACCAAGTTGTCCCGGGACCGCCGATCGTCGACAACGGCAACGTGGCCCGCTCCGTGTCGACGCTCCTGATCCACCCGCACCATGACCACGACCCGGTGACCGCGCAGCCCGGTCGCCCGATCGCTCCCTCGATCGAGCGCAGCAGCACGTTCACGCTCGACGGTCCCGGCGCCGAGGCGCTGGCGACCGGCGTGGGTCTGCGCGAGCACGACGTGTATGCGCGCTTCGGGACCAAGACCGTGCGCGCGACCGCGGAGCTGATCGCCAAGCTCGAGCAGGGCGAGGCCGCGGTGCTGACCGCCTCGGGCATGGCCGCGATCACCACGACCTTGACCACGCTGGTCCGGCCAGGCGCGCGCTTTGCCTGCGCCGACGTGGTCTACGGCGGGACCGAGTCGGTCATCCGCCACGAGCTCGCCGCGCGTGGGATCGATACCGTGCGCTTCGACGCCAGCGCGCCCGAGACCCTCGCGGCGCTGCTCGACGGGCGCGAGCGCAAGCCCGACTTGGTCTGGTGCGAGTCGATCGCCAACCCGCTCATGCAGGTCGCGCGCATGGCCGAGCTGGCCCAGCTGTGCAACGCCGCCGGCGTGCCGCTCGGCGTCGACGCCACGTTCGCGGGCGGCATGGCCCAGCACCCGCTCACGCTCGGTGCGACCGTGGTCATGCACTCGGCGACCAAGTACCTCAACGGCCACAGCGACGTGATCGCCGGCGTGATCGTGGGCGCGGCGTCGCTGATCGATCGCTGCTTCGCGACGCTCTGCCACCACGGCGGCTGCATCGATCCGCAAGCGGCGTGGCTGCTGCAGCGAGGGCTGCGGACCTTGCCGCTGCGCTGGGCTCGGCAGGTCGAGTCGGCGCAGCTGCTGGCCACGCGCCTGCGCGAGCACCCGCGCGTGCGAGCGGTCCACTACCCCGGGCTCGATCCACGCACGCTCGAGCGCGCGCCGCTGCGCAGCCCCGGCGCGATGTTGGCGTTCGAGCTCGACGACCTGCCCGCCGCCGAGCGACTGCTCGCCCGCGTGCGCCTGTGCACCCACGCGCCCAGCCTCGGCGGGCTCGAGACGCTGATCTGTTCGCCGATCACGACCAGCCACACGCAGCTCGATCCCGCGACACGTCGCGCGCGAGGGCTCGCCGATGGACTCGTGCGACTGAGCGTCGGCGTCGAGGACCCCGAAGATCTGTGGGCCGACCTCGACGCCGCGCTGCGCGGCTGAGCGGGTTGACCGAGCTGCTACCATCGCTCGCCCGGCCATGCAGTACCGCTCCTTCGTCCCCGACATCGAGACACTCGGGTCCGGCCTGATGGCGACGCTGGGCGCCTTCGGTCCGCTGCGCGCAATCGCAGAGCGTGTGCTGGTCCGCGATGGGCTGCTCGACGAGTCGGGCGTGCAGCTGAACACCTGGTACCCGCTGCAGCCGTGCCTCGACGCCATGCGGGAGATCGACGAGCGCTTCGGGCCCGAGATCCTGTTCAACATCGGAGCCGAGATCCCGAACAACGTCGTGTTCCCGACCAGCGTGGTCGACGTCCACACCGCGGTCGCGTCGATCGACATCGCCTATCACCTCAACCATCGCCGCGCTGGACGCGTGATGTACGACCGCGAGACCAAGCAGATGATCGAGGGCATCGGCCACTACGGTTACGAGCGGCTGAGCGACACCCACATTCTCTCGACCTGCACGACGCCGTGGCCGTGCGAGTTCGACCTCGGCATCGTCGCAACGATGATTCGCCGCTTCGAGCCGCGCGCAATTGTGGAGCATGTCGGATCGGAATGTCGCAGGCAGGGCGCGTCGGCCTGTACCTATTCACTTCGTTGGGGCTGACGCGACCAAGCTCGGGGTGGACATGCGCGGGCAACCTCGGCTCCAATGCACGCATGTCCAAGCACTACCTTGACTCGCTCCTGACCGCCTCGGTGCTCTGCTCGCTGGTGACCTCGTGCAACGGTGACGTGACCGAGGCGACCAGCCGGGGCACCGACACGACCGGCATTGGTGATGGGGATGGCGATGGCGATGGCGATGGCGATGGCGATGGCGATGGCGATGGCGACGGCGACGGCGATGGCGATGGCGACGCGGTCTGCGGCGACGGCAACGTCGATCCGGGCGAGGAGTGCGACGACGCCGATGTCGACGACAGCGACTTCTGCACGTCGGCCTGCGAGCTCAACGTGTGCGGCGACTCGTTGCTGCGCCGAGGCGTCGAGGCTTGCGACGACGGCAACACCCAGGCGGGCGACGGCTGCGGACCGACTTGCCTGCTCGAGGGCTGCGGCGACGGCATCAAGCAGCCGATGGAGGAGTGCGACGACGGCAACGACTTCAACAATGACTTCTGCACGACCATGTGCTTGATCGCCACCTGCGGCGACTCGTTCGTGTGGGCGGGCGAAGAGGAGTGCGACGACGGCAACGACGTCAACACCGACGACTGCATCGACTGTGAGGAGGCGGTCTGCGGCGACACCTATGTGCAGGCCGGCGTCGAGCAATGCGACGATGGCAACATCATCAACGTCGACGACTGCACCAACGCGTGCACCGACGCGGTCTGCGGTGACGGGATCCTCTACTCGGGCTTCGAGGAGTGCGACGAGATCAACATGAGCAACACCGACGGCTGCCTCACCACCTGTGAGCTCGCCAGCTGCGGTGACGGCTTCGTGTGGCAGGGCATGGAGACCTGCGACGACGGCAACCAGAGCAACGACGACAACTGCACCAACGCCTGCGAGCCCAACGTCTGCGGCGACGGCTTCGTGAAGCAAGGTGTCGAGCAGTGCGACGACGGCAACATGAACCCGAACGACGGCTGCTCGCAGGCGTGCGCGTGGGAGTGGCGCTGGGTGTTCGCGACCAGCACCCTGCACACCGGCAACCTCGGCGGGCTCGCGGGCGCTGACGCGATCTGCAATCAGCGGGCGCAAGCGGCTGGCTTGCCGGGCACCTACATGGCCTGGATCTCGACCGTGCAGGGCTCACCGTCGACGCGCTTCACCAAGTCGACCATCCCCTACCAGCTGGTCGCCGGGAGCATCGTCGCCAACAACTGGAACGACCTCGTCGACGGCTCGCTCGACAACTCAATCGCGCGCACCGAGCTCGGTCAGATGACGCCCAACACCGGGGGCACCTGCGAGACCAGCGTCCGAATGGCTCGCACCGGCACGACCAGCGCCGGCACGCAGGGCCCGAACATCTGCAACAACTTCACCTCGGCCAACGCCAACTTCCTCGGCACGATCGGGCGCACGACCTCGATCACGGGCACGTTCTCGAACTGCACGCCGGCCGCCTGCGACATCCCGATGCCGATCTACTGCTTTCAGCAGTGATCAGCTTCGTGCAAAGCCTCAGCCGATCACTTCACAGGCCGCCTCTTCGTGGTGGACGTTGTTGTCGGTCCGGCACTCGTGCCACGGGTGCTCGGGCATGCCATCGTCGACCACCACCCACAGCTCGGCGTCGCCGTCCTGGATCGCCTGCGGCACGTTGGCGCCCTGCAAGAGCACGTCCTCGGCCTCGGCCGGATAGAG
Organism: Enhygromyxa sp.; assembly: GCA_035538075.1. Classification (GTDB taxonomy): domain Bacteria; phylum Myxococcota_A; class Polyangia; order Nannocystales; family Nannocystaceae; genus Plesiocystis. Next base: position 9,442 of record DATLLB010000214.1, on the reverse strand, counting down.
CGTCTTGCTGGTCATGCCCGAGCCGAGCAGGTTGCCGCCGAGGCTCGGGTCAGCGTCGTAGAACCCGACCACCACGCCGGGCGGGACCGCGGCCTGGCCGATGTTGCGCACCGTCGCGATCGCCTCGTAGCCGTCCATGCAGCGCGCGTCGAGATCGACGACCAGATCGGGCGCCGAGAATTCGCCGAGCGGCTGCACGTTCTGCCGGAAGTTGTTGAGCCCGTCGGTCAGCCAGTTGGCCGGCTCCTGCGTCGGGATCGAGCCGTCCTCGTTCACGTTGGTGACGTGATAGTGGTGCTGATTCCAGATCCGCCGGGTCCGCACCCAGAGCCCGAGCTCGTCGCCGAACACCCGCACGCCGGCCTGCTTGGTGCCGTCGCAGGTGATCGACGAGTAGTCGTTGGAGACGACCACGATGTCGGCGTGGCCGTCGTTGTCGACGTCGGCCACGACCGGCAGCTCGCGCAGGGTCCCGGTCGTGTTGCAGGTCTGCCAGAGCACCTCGCCGGTGATGCCGGAGTAGATGCGTAGGTACCACTCGTCCGAGTACACGACCTCGGCCGCACCGTCGCCGTCGAAGTCGAACACCGAGCTGCCGGTCTGCGCCGACGAGCAGTCGTGCGTCTGCGTGATCCACAAGAACGTGTCGACGTCGGGCACCGCCGGGTTCATGACCTGTGTGCCGTCGATGACCGCGTAACCAACTCCGCCGGCGATCGCCACGTCGGGGGTCCCATCGCCGTTGAAGTCGGCGACGGTCGGCGGCCCGCCGCCACGCAGGTTGCCCGAGCTGCCCTCGGGACACAGCGCCGGCGACAGCGGCCCGTTGATGTCGAGGTTCTGGCGATCGAGCACGACCTGCTGCATCACCGGATCCCAGTGATAGATGTGCATGCGGTGCTCGGCGAACTCGGCGACGATGATCTCCGGCGCGAAGTCGAGGTCGAGGTCGGCCGCGGCCGTCCAGTTGCCGGTCACGCCGGTCATGCCTAGCAGCGTGCCGTCGGCCTCGTAGATGGCCTGCGGACCGGCGATCTCGAGGTTGCCGTCGCCGTCGACGTCGATCGCCTGGACGGTCACCTGGACGATCGGGAAGGTCGCCTCGGTCGCGCCGGTCGCTGCATCGAGCACGCCGCCCTTGACCACGACCTCGACCTGCCCGTCGTGATCGAGATCGGCGAGCGAGGGCATCAGGCAGCCGGCCGCGTAGGCCGAGGTCCAGCGCTCGCTGCCGTCCGAATTGAAGGCGCGCACCTGCCCGGTGGTGGTGCACGCGAAGATCTCCGCGCCCGGCAGCCCGTCGACGTTGCCGGCCGTGATCTCGACGCCCGGGTGCAGCTGGGGCGTCTGCGGGTTGACGGCCCACTTCTGCACGACCGCCCCGTCGACGATCGAGACCGCGTGGAGCGTGCCGTTGTTGTTGTAGTCGCCGCCCGCGAAGCTCGCGAACACGATCTCCGGGATGTCTCGCTCGTCGACGATGCCGTCGCAGTTGTCGTCGTCGAGCTGGATCACGACCGGCGACATCATCACGTCGAGATCCGGCACGTGGAACTTGGGCGTCGGCGCGAAGCTGGTCTCCGGGAAGTACTCGCAGGTCGGCAGGCAGGTCAGCTCCTCGCCCGGCTCCGGCTCTTCGCCCGGCGCACAGTCGGGCGGGCTCGGCAGGCACTTGCCGGTCGCGATGCTGGTGCCCTGGCACTCGTTCATCTCCCCGCCCGGCTCGCCGAGGCTGTACTCGCAGTAGTAGTTGTCCGGGCACTCGCTCGCGTCGATGCACTCGGCGCCCGGGACCACGCACTCGGAGAACGAGCAGACCTCGCCGCCCGCACAGCAGCTTCCGGCGCAGATCGAGGCCTCGTCGCAGCAGACCCCGTCGATGCACTGCTGCTCGTCGCTGCACTCGGGCTCGCAGGTGGCCGGCAGGTCGGGCTCGGGCGTGTCGTCGTCGTCGCCGTCGCCGTCACCGTCCATGCCGCTGGTCTCGGTCGCGTCGCCGGTGTCGGTCGTGATCCCGATCTCGTCGCCGTCACCACCACTGCCGCCCGTATCACGGCCGCCGCACGCGGCGAGCAACGGAGCGAGGATGACGAAGCGAGAGAGCGAGCAGCGACGCATGTCTGACAAGGGACCACGACGCGGCCGCGTCCTCAAGTGCGCGCAGCCCTGCGCTGTACTTTGGTACCCTCACCGTGCTGATGATCACGCCCGACGACATCCTCGAATTCTGGTTCCCTGCCGATCAGACCCGCGCGAACCAGCTGTGGTGGGGCAAGCAAGCCCAGCTCGACGCGGAAATTCGCGAGCGCTTCGGCACCACGTTGACCGCAGCCAAGACCGGCCAGCTCGACGCGTGGGCCGAGCATGCGCGCGGCCGCTTGGCGTTGATCATCACGCTCGATCAGCTCTCGCGCAACATCCACCGCGACGACCCCGAGGCGTACGCGAGCGACGAACGAGCGCGCGCGCTGACCCACGAAGGGCTCGAGCGCGGCCACGATCGCGAGCTCGCGCCGATCGAGCGGGTGTTCTTCTATCTACCGCTCGAGCACAGCGAGTCGCTCGCGGATCAGGAGCGCTGCGTCGAGCTGTTTCGCCAGCTCGTCGACGACGTCGATCCGACCCAGCGCGAGCGCTATGCGGGCTTCCTCGACTATGCCGTCCGCCATCGCGACATCGTCGCCCGCTTCGGTCGCTTCCCCCACCGCAACGCGCTCCTCGGGCGAACATCGTCGCCCGAGGAGCTCGAATTCCTGACCCAGCCAGGGTCTTCGTTCTAAACACCTACTGCGGTTGGACGCCGCAGTCGTCGACCTCGCTGGGCACGCAGCCGATGCAGTTCCAGCGCCAGTTGTCCATCACGACCATGGTGTCGAACGCGGTGTCGCCCATGTCGAACACCGCGAAGGTCAGCTCCATGTTCTCGTCCGGCGAGGCCGGTCCTTCGAGGGTCACCCAGCCGGTCGTCTGTCCGCCGGTGCTGCCAAATCCCTGCGTGCCGGTGCCGGCGAGCGAGGGGTGAGCGGCTTCGTTCGGACCGCTGAACGCGTCGGCGATCGCGTCGAGGGCGGTGACCGTGCACGGCTGCCCGTCGATGAAGCAGATGTTGCCGACGTACGACTCGCTGACCTCCCAGACCACGAAGATGTCGTTGTAGAGCGAGTCCACGTACTCCGGGAACTCGTTGGAGAAGTACACGAAGTCCATCTCCCAGCCCGAGGTCATGGGCGGCACGTCGACCGAGAAGTCGAACCACAACAAGTCGTTGGCCTCGCCGCCGCCGAGCTGCCACTGCGAGTTGAGGCTGTCGGAGCAGTCATCGACCATGTCGCAGTTCATGAACGGCGTGCCGCCGTTGCCGTTGTTGCTGCCCAGGTTGGCAGACATCGGCGCAGGCAGGGGCACGTAGTCGGGGTTGCTGGTGTCCTGATTGATCCCCGTGTTGCTGATCATGCCCTGCCCGTTCGCGGCAGGGATGCGACCGGAGCTGATCACCAACAGCGACTGACCCTCGCTCGGGACCCAGTCACCGCTGGTGCCGTACTGCGTGCCGATTCGCCAGGCTTGGTTGTCCGGCGAGTTGAACGAGCTGGCGGTCGTCTGGGTCGAGTTGCTGGCGTCGCCGGGGCAGTTGAGGCCCATCGCCTGCAGCGGGGTGACCATGCCGCCCCAGTTGTCGCAGGTGATGTGCTGAGCCGGAGCGCCGCAGTTGACATCGCCGTCGCCATCACCGTCGCCCGGATCGCCATCGCCATCGCCCGGATCTCCATCACCATCGCCCGGATCTCCATCGCCGTCGCCATCCCCATCGCCATCCCCATCTCCGTCACCATCTCCCGGATCCCCATCGCCATCCCCGTCGCCCGGCTCCCCATCGCCATCCCCATCACCGTCACCCGGCTCGCCATCCCCGTCGCCCGGCTCCCCGTCGCCGTCGCCCTCCTCGTCGCCGTCGCCGTCGCCCGGAGCAGTCTCTTCGCCGGATTCGTTGCCCGGATCTCCGTCGCCATCGCCAACGGTCTCGTTGGCGAGCTCGCTGCCGCTGCCATCGTCGTCACTGCAAGCCGCGCCGGACACTCCCAGGGCGGCCACCACGGTAATCACTAGAGTTCGCTTCATTGTCGTTCCCTTCCGCATCCCGACTCGTTTTTAGCCCCCGTGGGGAGACTTGGTCGGTCGTGCACACCATAGCGACGAAGTCGTGCGCGGTGGGCAGCTCTGAAGGATCGGCGCTTGAATACTGCAAATGAGTTCAGTATCATGCGCCATGGCCCCGAGCGCGAGCGAGCGCGAGCGAGTTTGCTGCGTGGAGCTCCCGGCGATGCCGCTGCAGCTGCTGCTGCTCGATCACCCGACCTGGCGCTCGCTGCCAGTTGCGGTGGTCGAGGCCGATCGCCCACAAGCCAAGCTGCTCTGGGTCAACGAGTACGCCCGACGTCTGCGGGTGCTGCCCGGCATGCGCTTCGCGGCGGCGCGCAGCCTCGCTTCGGAGCTGCGCGCCGCCGTGGTCTCGAGCGAGCGAGTCGAGCAAGCCATCGCGGAGCTGTTCTCGGTGCTGCTCAATTTCTCGCCCCGCATCGAGCCTCAGGGTGGGCCTCACGAGACCGGACAGCCGGGCACCTTCTGGGTCGATCCGACGGGCATGTCGTTGCTCTGGGGAGATCTGGGCGCCTGGGCCATGGCCATGCAGCGAGCGCTCGGCGAGGCTGGCTACTCGGCCACCGTCGTGGTCGGGTTTCATCGCTTCCGCACGCACGCGATCGCCTGCGCGCAGCCTGAGGGTCCGCGTGCGCGGGCCTGGGTGATCGCCGACCCCCGTCGCGAGGCGCGGATGGCTGCGAGCGTACCGCTCGATCGTCTGGCCATCTCACCGCGTCTACGCGACGAGCTCGCCGGCCTCGGGATCCGGACGCTGGGCGAGTTCATGGCCCTGCCCGCCGCCGAGCTGCGCGTGCGCTTCGGCGTCGAGGCCCAGCGCCTGCACGCACGCGGCAGCGACGACGACTGGGCGCCGATGCAGGCGCGTGCGCTCGTCGATCCGATCCGCACACGCGTCGAGCTCGATCCGCCCGAGGCCGACGTCGCGCGCCTGCTGTTCCGCCTCAAGCCCACGCTCGAGCGCCTGCTCGGACAGCTGGCCGATCGCGGCATGGCGATGTCGGCCCTGCACCTGCGGTTGCAGCTCGATCACGCGGGCGCGCACGAGCAGCGGCTCGAGCCCGCCGCGCCGACCCTCGACACCATGCAGGTGCTCGATCTCCTGCGCCTGCGGATCGACGCGCTCTCGCTGCCGGCCGCGATCGAGGAGTTCGAGCTCGAGCTCGAGGGCCGCCGCACCGATCCCCACCAGATCGCGATGTTTCGCGCGCAGGTCCGTCGCGATCTCGAGGCCGGCAACCGTGCGCTCGCCCAGCTCCGCGCCGCGTTCGGACCCGAAGCGGTCACCCACGCCCAGCTTCGCGCCGCGCACCTGCCCGAGGCTCGCTTCTCCTGGTCGCCGACCGCCGAGCTCCGCTTCCCGCAGGCGAGCAACATGCAGATCGAAGGCGAGCTGCCGCCGCGCGTCCGCAGGCTGCTGCAGCGGCCCGAGAAGCTGCCCGCACGCGAGCGTCGCGAGCCCGACGGCTGGGTGCCCGATCCTCGCTTCGGGCCGGTCGAGCAGCTGCAAGGTCCCTATCGTGCGAGCGGCGGCTGGTGGGTGCGGGAGGTCGAGCGCAACTACTACTTCGCGCAGACCCGCAGCGGCGCGGTGCTGTGGTTGTTCTTCGATCGCCCGCGCCGTCGCTGGTTCCTGCAGGGCTGGCTTGAATAGCCCCCCGCGGCCGCCTCTATTCGCGCCGCTCGCTTCGCTCGCTCGGGGGCACGTTGACTGCCACCGCACGTGGTGACCCCCGGTGGGGGTCTTCGTCTCGGCTCCGACGCACGGAGCCATGCCCCCGTCACGCGTCGAGCGTCGCCAACCAGGCGTCGATCTTCTTGGTCGAGTCGCCATCACCGAGCTCGACCACGCCCGCGCGGGCCTCGAGCGCGAGCGAGCGGGCACGCTCGTTCTCCCCCGCGATCGACCACGCCCGCGCGGCCGCAAACCGGGCTCGCGCGAGCTTCGGTTGATCCTGCGCGCGCTCGGATCGGACCAGCAGCTCGAGCGCCTCGGCCAGCGCCTCGCGAGCCTCGCCGTCGCGCTGCAGATCGAGCAGCACCTCACCGAGGTTTATCAGCACGTCGGCCCGCACCGACGTCCCGCGACCCAGCAGCGCGAGCGCCTGCTGGTGGAGCGAGAGCGCCTCGTCGAGCTGGCCGAGCTCGCGCCGGATCTGGCCCTCGTGATCGAGCGTGCGGGCTAGCGCGAGCGCGGCCGGGCCAGCGTCACCGCTGAGGTTGGCGCGGAAGATCGCCCGCGCTTGCTGGTAGCGGCGCAGCGACTCCTCGTAGCGACCGAGCTTCCCGAGCGTCACGGCCATCGCCTGGCTGACCCGCGCGACCTCCAGCGAGTTGCCGCCGAACACCCGCTCGAACACCACCAGCACCTCGGCGAAGCCGAGCAGCGCCACGTCGTGCTGACCCTCGCGCGCGTCGACCAGCGCCCGCTCGAACCGCACCGAGGCGATGATCGGGTGCTGCTCGCCGTAGTGCTCGGCCCACAGCGCGCTCGCAGCCGCGAGCTCCGTGCGGGCCTCCGCGAAGCGATCGAGCTCGCGCAGCGCCACGCCCATGGTGGTGCGCAGCTCGGCCAGCTCGATCGGCGCGGGCTCGAGCGATGCGATCGCGCCGATCGCCGCCCGTGCCTCGCGTTCGGCTCGCTCGAGCTCGCCCGACGCGATCGAGGCCAGCGCGGTGACGCCATCGAGCTCCGCGTACTCGAGCTCGCTCGCGCCCACGCGATCGAGCACCGCCCGGGCCTCGCGTGCGCGACGAGCCGCCGCCGCTCCTTCGCCCAGCTCCGCCTCGCTGCGCGCGAGCGCGATCAGGATCTCGCCGCGCAGATGATCGGCGCCGGCCCGCTCGGCCTCGAGCAGCGCCTCCTCCAGCCGCATCGCGACCGCGCCCAGCTGCCCCTGCGCGCGCGCGAGCTTGGCCTGGGTCAGCAACGCCGACGCGATCAGCCGCCGATCACCGAGCGCTCGCGCCTTGACCAGCCCGCCCTCGGCCAGCGCCTCGGCCTCGGCGAAGCTGCCGGTCATCTCCAGGCCCGCGGCGCGAAACAGATCGCGATCGATGGTCTCGACCACCAACGCCTGCAGCTCGCCATCGTCGCTGACCGACTCGCCGGAGTCGCGTCCGGCCTCGATCGCCGCGGCCTCGCAGGTGCCGAGCTCCGGCAGCTTGCGCAGCACCTCGCCGGCGCGCACGAAGCTCTGCGCCTCGTTGTCGGACACGACCTCGATCAGCTCGTCGAGCTCGGCTAGCCGACGATCGAGGCACATCATCCGGCGATCGAGCATGGTGTCCGACTGCTCGCCGAGCACCGACGCCTCGCAGGTCTCGCGGTGCATGTTGGCCCAGTCGCCGGACCAGCGATCGATCCCACGCTCGAGCTCACCGGCCAGCTCGGGCGCGAGCGGCTCGTCGAGCCGGGCGAAGGTCTCGCGCACGCTCGCGCGGCGCTCGTTGTTCCAGACCTCGCCCACGCGCTGCTCGGCGTTGGTGCACTGCGCTCGATCGCTCGATGGCTCCCCATCACCACCGTTGGCGAGCCCGATCTGGACCAGCAAAGTCAGCACCGCCGCGCTCACCACCGCCGCGCCCGTGCCCACCGCCCAGCGCCGCAGCTTGTGGTACGGGTCGCGCGAGAGCGCCTCGAGCAGCGCGGCGATGTTGGGCCAGCGACCTTGGGGATCGGGATCGAGCCCGCGCAGCAACGCCCAGCGCACCCAGTTGGGCACCGACGCGCCTTTGGGCGCCGGACCGACGCGCCCGTCGGTGACCGCCAGCGCCAGCTCCAGCCGAGTCTTGGCCGCGAACGGCAGCTCGCCGTACAGCGCCTCGTACAAGGCGACGCAGAACGAGAATTGATCGGCGCGGTGATCGAGCGGCTTGCCGAGGTGCTGCTCGGGGGACATGTACGCGGGCGTGCCGGCCTCGCGATCGCGGCGGTCGAGCGGCTCGCGGGTGCCGTCGAAGCGCCGCGCCAACCCGAAGTCGAGCACCCGCACGCGACCGTCCGCGCCGACCAGCACGTTGTCGGGCTTGAAGTCGCGGTGCACGAGCCCGACCGCGTGCGCAGCCTCGAGCCCACGCCCCGCGCGAATGAACACGTCGAGCACCTCTCGCCAGTCCGCCGCGCGGCCCGGCGTCCGCATCCACTCCGAGAGCGGCACGCCCTCGACGAACTCCATGGCGATGAACACCCGATCCTCGATGGTCCCGACGTCGTGCACGGTGATGACGTTGGGGTGGCTGAGCTGGGCCATCGCCTTGGCCTCGGCCAGCATTCGTCGAGACGCGCGCGCGCTCGCCTCTGGATCGCCGCCGCCATCACGCGTGCGGGATGGGTGCATCAGCTTGAGCGCGATGCGACGGTCGAGCTCGGGATCGTAGGCCGCATACACAACCCCCATCCCGCCCGTGCCCATGTGCGAGAGCACCACGTAGCGACCGAGCTTGGCCCCGGTGTCGAAGTCCGCGACGTGATCGGATGGATCGATCAAGCCGGCGACGAGCGTCCCCTCTTCGGGGGCGTCGTTGGGCTCGGTCCACCTGAGTTCCTCGCTGTCCAACGGGGCCTCGTGACGAGAAATTGGCTAGCACATCGTGCACGGAAAAGCGCCACGTCGGGACATGAAAGTGAGCATTTTGTGCATGGGGCAGAACGCGACGGATGCGGCCCTTCGCTGCCATTCGCCCGGCCAAAAATATTCAATGGCACAGCTCGAATTCAGCCGCAGGATGGGCCCTGTCGGCGGGAATACATCCGCGCTCCGCTCGAGCGCGGCGTTCGACCCGCCGGAATCCCGTTCACAAAACTATCCACATTCTCGGGGTCGCAACCGCTCGCAATTTCAGCGGCAGAGCGACGTCGAGAGAATCCAGATCACATCAGACCGCGTGGTCGCATCGCGACCAGATGCTCGCGCCGCGGCGGACCACCGCGCCAATCCGGCCGTGGCTGCGAGGCCACCGCGACGATCTCGAGCTCGGCATCACCCACCAACCTGGCCAGCTGCGCATCGGCTGGCTCGCGCGAGCGCCCGAGCTCCGCGTCACCGACCAGAAACACGGCGACGCCCTCGGGCGATAGCAGCCGCGCGATCGTCTCGAGCACCGCGAGCATCTGCGCGTCCCAGCGATCGCGCACACCGTCGTGCTTGGCCGACAGCTGTCGACGTGCGCCGATCTCCTTCTCGCGCAGCTGCTTGGCGTTGAGGCCCAGCCACGCGTGCCGACGCGCGTGATGGTGCACGTAATCGTAGGTGCCGCCGTAGGGCGGCGAGCTCAGCACCAC